>CAYZLE010000111.1:0-5215 GCA_964479305.1 uncultured Gammaproteobacteria bacterium
AAAGGGCGGTGTCCTAGGCCTCTAGACGATGGGGACTTAGGACTTCTTCTGTAACTTCATGGTGGAGCTAAACGGAGTCGAACCGTTGACCTCTACACTGCCAGTGTAGCGCTCTACCAGCTGAGCTATAGCCCCGTTACTGAAGAGGCGCGCATTTTGCGTGTTTGCACTAAACTTGTCAAGCCTATTTTTTGTTTTTTATATACTCAATTGCAATCTTAATACGCTCAATACTCTTGTCTTTACCAAGAAGATAAAGTGTTTGATCTAAGGAAGGTGAAGCGGTAGCCCCAGTTAGTGCAACGCGCAAAGGCAAACCCAATTTGCCGAAGCCAATTTCAAGCTTTTCTACAGTGCCATTTAGCGCATTATGGCAGTTTTCAACTGACCAATCATCTATTGCAACCAAAGCCTCAGACATAGCCTCTAAAGGGGCTATGGCACCCTCTTTAAACTGTTTTTTGTCAGCTTTTTCATCGTAAGCAGCAAAGTCTTCGTAAAAATAACGGCTCTGTTCTGCCAACTCAACTAAGGTCGAAACACGCTCTTTCTGAACTGCGATAACATCACTTAAAGCTGGGCCTTCAGATGTATTCAAACCGGCTTTTTCAAAAAATGGTAAAGCTACTTCGGCTAGATACTTGTCATCTGATTTTTTAAGGTAAACCTGGTTCATCCAAAGCAATTTTTCTTGACTGAAACTCGAAGCCGATTTGTTAATACCGTCAAGATCAAACAACTCAATCATTTCATCGATAGTGAACTCTTCTTGATCGCCGTGAGACCACCCTAGTCTAACTAAGTAATTTAAAAGCGCTTCAGGCAAAAACCCGTCTTCAGCATACTGCATAACACTCACAGCACCATGTCGCTTAGACATCCGCTTGCCATCTTCGCCCAAAATCATAGGCACGTGCGCAAACTCAGGAGGCTTAGCACCCAATGCTTTAAATATATTAATTTGGCGTGGTGTATTGTTTAAGTGGTCATCACCACGAATAACATGCGTCATACCCATATCCATATCATCCACAACTACTGTTAAGTTGTAGGTTGGCATACCATCGCTACGCGCAATAATTAGATCATCTAATTCTTCGTTAGCTATAACAACTTCGCCACGCACGTGATCCTTAATGGTCACACTGCCTTGTTCTGGGTTTTTAAAACGTACAACTGGAGAAACACCTTCAACAGCTTCAGCACCGTCACGGCACTTGCCGTCATATTTTGGTTTGCCACCCGCTTTCATTTGCTCTTCACGTAAAGCATCTAGTCTTTCGCGTGAGCAATAGCAATAATAAGCATCACCTTGATCTAATAATTGCTGAATAATTTCTTTATACCGCTCCAGGCGTTCAGTTTGATAATACGGGCCTTCATCATGACTTAGACCCAACCAGCTCATTCCGTCAAAAATAGCCTGAACGGATGCTTCTGTTGAGCGTTCTCTATCAGTATCTTCAATACGCAAGATAAATTTGCCACCTGTTTTTTTTGCATATAGCCATGAGAATAAGGCTGTGCGAGCACCACCTATGTGCAAATAACCCGTTGGACTTGGTGGGAAGCGTGTAACAGTTGTCATATTGAACCTACAAATTAAATTAGGCGCGCATTATACCAAAAAGCACATGCTTATTTAGTCTCAGCGACAATATAATTTTCAAGATCATAACTGGAGCAAAATAAAGTTTATATATAGAGAAAAAAAACATATTTCTTGTTATGATATGTCATAATAAAATTTCAAGATACTTAGGCTAACAATGTCAGAATCACCATTTCAATGGCGCTCATGTGGATTGACCACCATTGGCACCGTACGAAAACATAACGAAGACTCATACTTAACACTTCCAGAGCAAGGCTTATGGGTTGTAGCTGATGGTATGGGCGGACATGCGAAAGGCGACATTGCCAGCAAATCTATTGTTGATGCTTTTCTCGAATTTGAACCTCGCAGAACATTATCAAAAACTATTGATAAGCTTGAAGATGCAATTCTAAAAGTTAACCTTGAACTTAGAGAAGGTGTAGATGACGACCCTCGTAACATTATGGGCTCTACTGTTGCTCTAATGTATACGCAGGCTAAACACACTTTTTTCTTATGGGCTGGAGATAGCCGAATTTATCGCTATCGCGACAATCACCTGATGCAAGTAAGTCATGACCACAGTTTCGTTCAAGAGAGCGTGGATAAAGGTGCGATGCTTCCTGAAGAAGCGGCCGCTCACCCGTCTGGCAATATTATTACAAGAGCAGTAGGTGTACACGAAGAATTGTTTATCGACATTGATTTTTGCGAAGCTAAAGTCGGCGACAAGTACTTACTCTGTTCAGATGGTTTATTTAAAGATGTAAACCTGAATGACATTGCTGAACACATGAAAGAGATTCCTTTCAAGGCATCTGAAGGTTTGATAAAGATGGCTTTAGACAATATGGCAAACGATAATGTTACGGTTATTGTAGTTGAATGCATTGAGGCAAAAAAATGAGTTTACCAGACAACAATATACGCAGATTGTCTACAGCGTATGCTCGCGGCATGATCGACTCAGACACTTATAGACGTTTGCGCACTATGCAATTAGGAGCTTTAGAGTTTGAAAAAGAAGCCCCTGCTCTTCCAGAAGATATCTCTGGCATCACTGTTCCGCACAAAACTGTTGACCAACCACATGTTTTAGAGCTTGCAGAATCTAGCAACAAGTCGTCTGTTCTATGGGCCATATTTGGAATAGCGGCATTTGTAGCCGGAGCAGCGATCTACTTTACTTACTTTAATTAAGTTTCAAAGAGTTAAAACTCATAGCTAAGTAGTAATTGGCGCAACTGTTAAAACTTAAATCACTTTATAGTAGATTAAGTCTTTCCCTGACTCTGCAATAGGTTGACCAAGACCAATAACCCCATTTCCACTTAAACTCATGCTTTCTCGCTTAATATAATAATTTTTACCTGACTGAGAAAGTAAAAAAGTACCATTTGTACTGGTGTCACGTATTGAAAATTTACCACGTTGATAATTAACAACAATATGAATTCTAGAAGCCAGATTCGCACTTGTATTAATATCGCAATTACTCGCACGGCCTATTTCAAAATCATTTATTTCTGGTCCTAATTTATAAGTCTTATTATTGATATTCAACTCTAAGCAATTACGTAAAGATGGACTAGCGTTACTGCTCGTTGTCTCTTCACTGAAAACTGCACCTGTAGGCATATTAGTCGACTCGTGAGGGTTCCAAATAATTTCACAAATATTCACCTTCTCACTATGCCCTTTAACACGTTCTCGAGAATAGTCCCGAACCCTAGCCTTTTGTAACTGAGCAGACAGCATATCTACAGTTTGCTTGGTCAGCAGAACTTTGTTGGCCGTTGCCAAATCTGTCATTCGTGAAGCCAAATTAACGGCGTCTCCAAAAATGTCTCCATTTTCTAAAATTACTTCGCCAGAACTAATACCAATTCGAATAGCAATACGCGCCTTTTCTAAAATAACTTTGTCAGCCAAAAGCTCATTCATAGCACAAGCTGCATACACAGCATGTTCAGCCTCTTCGAACCTACACATAATCTCATCACCAATAGTTTTAATGACCATGCCATTAAACTCAGCTGTAATTTGACTTAATAAACGTACAGTTGTTGTAATAATTTTTTGCGCTACTTGGTTACCAAGCTGTTCATACAAAACCGTACTTCGCGCTATATCGGCGAATAAAATGGTACAGTTTAATGAGTTTTCTTTAGACATCTTACTTGGCTTACTATAATTATGCTGTAAAAGCATTTACTATATAACGGCTTAGGGCTAATATCTATATAAAACTTTACATATAAATTGAACTAAATACTGTTCAATATTGACTAAGCCTTAAACATTAAAAGTAGAGAAAATTATGCATGCAATGATGCCCTTATTAAAAGACACTGACTTCCCAGTTATTAAACGTAAAAGGTTAGATACTCTGCAAATAAACCTAGGTTACAAATGTAATTTGGCCTGCCTTCACTGCCATGTAAATGCGAGTCCTAAACGTACAGAACTAATGGACAAGGAAACTATCGATTTAATTTTCGACTATGCGGAACAAGTACAAGCTAAGACTTTTGATGTTACTGGCGGCGCTCCTGAAATGAATCCTCATTTTAAATACCTAGTAGAAAAAGCTACGAGCAAAGGTATAAAAATGATTGATCGCTGCAACTTAACTATTATGGAAGAGCCTGGCTATGAAGACATTGCCGAATTTTTAGCAAAGCATAAAGTTGAAATAGTGGCCTCTCTACCCTGCTATACCGAAGATAATGTTGACGCTCAACGTGGTGATGGCGTATTTCAAGGCAGTATTAGAGTTCTACAAAAATTAAATAAACTTGGTTATGGCATTGAGGGCTCAGGCTTAGAGTTGAACTTAGTATATAACCCAGTTGGCGCAAGTTTGCCGCCATCTCAAGATACCTTACAAAAAGACTACAAAGAGCATTTAAACAAGCACTTTGGCATCCAATTCAATCAACTATTCACCATTGCCAATATGCCTATCGCCCGGTTTGGCAGCACCTTAGTTAGCAAAGGTAAATTTGATGACTACATGAAACTACTCAAAAGTTCTCACTCAGATGACAACGTCGATAGTGTAATGTGTAAGTCACTAGTGAGTATTGACTATCAAGGCTATGTTTATGATTGCGACTTCCATCAAATGCTTAACCTGCCATTAGGTATCACTAACAAGCCTAAAACGCATCTGAGTGACTTATTTAAAACCGACACCGAAGGTAAAAACATTACCATTGCAGATCATTGTTACGGCTGCACTGCCGGTCAAGGTAGCAGCTGTGGTGGCGCACTAGGTTAAAAACTGTCAACACCAATTACAGTTATTACAAGTGGATTAAATGCCCCAGTTAAGCAGTCAAGCCGAGCCCCATAAATCCCAAAAGCCTCATGGCCAGAAAGACATATCCATTGTCATTCCTGTTAAAAATGAGGGCAATAGCCTTGAAGGTTTTTTAAATGATTTACAAAAACTAAGAGCTGATGCAGAACTCATTGTTGTCGACGGTGAAAGTAATGATGATACTGTAAAGATATCTGCTCCCCTAGTAGATAAAGTTATCAAGACCTCTTCAGGCCGCAGCCTACAAATGAATGCCGGAGCGAAAGCAGCCAATGGAGAAATATTACTCTTTT
>CAYZLE010000112.1:0-5204 GCA_964479305.1 uncultured Gammaproteobacteria bacterium
GTTAATTTTAACATGTTCAGCGAAAACAATTAAACGATTAGATGATTATCTTCAATAGGCCTAGCGCCGCTTCAACAGCACAACATTCGCTTAAAAAACTCTTAAATACTCCGGTAAAAATAGGCTTTAATTTTGGTGGCTGGAAAGGCATTGTGTCACTGCTTGCCTTGCTTATATTGCCATTTAGTTTGAGTGCTGAAACGCGTTATTTAGATGCTAATAAGCAATTGCCTTGGCCAAAAGAGCTAGAAAAAGACGTGCAGTTTTGGATAAATATTTTTTCGAAGGTAGATAGAACGCAGGGTTATATTCACGACGCTAGAGACCTAAGCATTATTTATGAAGAAATAGATATGCACGAAGATCTTACAAAAAAAGAACAACGTGAATACTTAGGCAAGCGTAAAGATGCCTTACGAGAAAGAATAGACGCAATAGCGGTAGTAGTAAATGATGTTGCATCGGATGATGAGAGTGGCGAGTATGTTGAAGAAAGTGTTCTAGATAAACTTGATGCAGAGTCGAAACGAATTTATAAACTATTGCCTGGTAACCTAGATGAAGAAGGCTTAAAAGAAGTTATTGGCAATATACGTTTTCAGCGTGGACAGGCAGATAGTTTTAAAGGTGGTATACAGCGATCAGGTCGTTGGATGCCTTATATTCGAACAATGATGAAACAACATGGCGTACCAGATGACTTGAGGTTACTGCCACATGTTGAGTCGGCATTTACGCCTTACGCAAGGTCTCACGTTGGCGCATCTGGAATGTGGCAATTTACGCGTGGTACGGGTAAGCGCTTCATGACGATCAATAAGGAAGTCGATGAGCGTTTAGATCCTTACAAGGCATCAGAAAGTGCAGCCAAATTACTCAGTTATAACTATAGCCAGGTGCAGTCTTGGCCACTGGCTATTACGGCCTACAACCATGGCTTAGGCAGTATGAAAAAAGCTGCTGCCGCAAAGGGTAAAGACAACTTAGTTGAAATTGTACGAGAGTATGATGGAGCACGATTTGGTTTTGCTTCGCGTAACTTTTATTTGTCTTTTTTGGCAGCAGTATATGTACATAAAAATGCCGACAAGTATTTTGGCGATATAGAAAAAGATACTTTTGAGTCGGTTGATATTTTAAGGCTGCCAAATTATCTGTCTATTAAGGCTTTAGAGGATCTACCTTTTGGCAAAGAAGAGCTACAACGCTTAAACCCATCATTATTAAAACCTGTATGGACGGGTGAAAAATATATTCCTAAGAACTACGCTCTGCGAGTGCCGAGTGGTGAGCTGGATCGTTTCTTTAATGTAAATAAAAAACACTGGCATACCGAACAACTCTACGACCAATACCACAGAGTAAAAAGCGGTGAAACCTTATCTAAGATATCAAAGAAATATAATATTAAAATAAGCGTGCTTAAGCGCGTTAACAAAATAAGTAATAGTAGTAAGTTGTATGTAGGTCAGCGGCTCATTTTGCCTGGTTATGAGGGCAGTGTGTCCGGTAGGCGCCCCGCTAAAAATGGTCGCTACACGGTTAAAAAAGGCGACACCTTAAATGACATAGCGAATGACTTAAACCTTAAAGTCAGCCAAATAGTTAAGTGGAATAAATTGGCCAGCGCCAACAGTGTTTATGTTGGCCAGAAATTGATAGTGAATAAGGCTAAAGCGAGCAAACAAAACAAAAAGTCAAAAGCACCTAAGTTTGAATTTTATGCAGACAATTACAAAATTTTTAACGGAAATGAAATAGAGGTTCTTACTCAAGAATCTTGGGCGCTTTATGCAAAATGGTTAAAAGTAAGTGCAGCAGACTTAAGGGGCCTAAACCCCGTTTTGAGCTCGGGTGCAAATTCAGCTGGAAATGCTGAAGCAGAGCTAGGTGACACTGTGGAACTCACGCTTGCGAAAACGACTAAAAGCTCATTTGAAAAAGCACGTAGGAAGCACCACTACAATATACAAAGCAAGTTTTATAAAAATAACAAAGTACTAGGCAGTACGACTTATACAGTTAAAGATTATGAAGACCCAATAGCCTTTATTAAACAGCGATATAGGGCACCAATGTGGTTGATACAAAAGAATAATCCAGATTTATTACTTAAAGATATAGTGCCTGGCACCAGGGTGCTTATACCATTAGTTCTAAGACGTTAAATTCGGTATAATTGAAGAATGAACATAAAGTCTTTAGCTTTAATCTTAATTTGCAGCATGCCTTTAATGGTGCATGCTGATGGTTCGGCTAAGGTCGGCGAAAAAGCTTATGCTGCTAAAGGTTGTATTGGCTGCCATGGGCCGGCTGGGCATAGCTCTAATCCGGCGGTTTACCCAGTTATTAAAGGCAAAAAGGCAGACTACTTAGTCACCCAGTTAAAAGCATTTCGCGCAAAAGAAAGAAAAAACCCAATGATGTCGCTTATGGCGGCGGGTTTAAGTGATGCAGAGATAGTTGATATCGCTGCATATTTAAGTACATCCAAATAACTAGTACGGCAAAAACATGACAGATTACGTAATAGCTCCATCAATATTATCAGCCGATATGGCGCGTTTAGGCGAAGAAGTTGAAACGGTTATAAAAGCTGGTGCAGATTGGGTGCATTTCGACGTGATGGATAATCACTACGTGCCAAATCTAACTTTTGGTCCTGTTATTTGCAAAGCATTACGCAACTATGGCATTGAGGCTGTTATCGACGTGCACTTGATGGTTGAGCCTGTAGATGACTTGATCGTACAGTTTGCCGATGCGGGTGCGACTTACATTACCTTCCACCCTGAGGCTAGCAAGCATATCGATCGCTCATTACAGCTTATTCACGATAAAGGCTGTAAAGCAGGCTTAGTGCTTAACCCGGCTACACCGCTACATGTGCTAGAGCATGTGCTTGATAAGCTAGATATGATTTTATTGATGTCGGTTAACCCAGGTTTCGGCGGTCAAAAATTCATCCCATCAACGCTCGATAAGATTCGCGCAGTTAGAGAAATTATTGACGGCACAGACCGAGATATCCGCCTAGAAGTTGATGGTGGAATTAAAGTGAACAATATCGCCGAAGCGGCAGCTGCGGGAGCGGATACCTTTGTGGCAGGTTCAGCCATATTTGGCGCTGACGACTACGAAAAAGTATTGAGCAGCATGCGCAAAGAGTTAGCCCAACTATAATTGACCTATAATCAAAGCATTATCAGCTGTCTTGCTTTTATTTAAGGCACATAGCTGATAATATGCATTTTTTATCATAAAATAAGCATAATGACTTCAACATTATTACAAAATAGCTGGCAAGGGTGGCGTTTCTAAGGAAACACAACACTGCACACCTGTGCGCTTATCCTGATAACTAATAATTGGGACCCTAAACCAGAATTTGTTTTAATATTATGCAACTTTCCACATATACATCATACATTCAGCAAGGCTTTAATCGCATACCCGTAGTACGCGAGGTATTGGCCGATTGCGATACCCCTTTAAGCGCTTATTTAAAGCTCGCTAACAAGCCTTATACCTACCTATTTGAATCAGTCGTGGGCGGTGAAAAATGGGGTCGTTATTCTATTATTGGTTTGCCTGCGCGCGAGCGTATAGAGATTCACGGTAATAACATTAGCCACATTGTAGATGGCAAGGTTCTTGAGAAGGCTGAGCATGAAAGCCCTTTAGACTATATCGAAGAGTATCGTCAGCAATTTAAAGTGCCAGAAATAGACGGGCTGCCGCGTGTAAACGGTGGTTTAGTAGGCTACTTTGGCTACGATACCGTGCGTTATATTGAGCCTAAGTTGGCTGATTGCCCGAACCCTGATGAACTCGATGTGCCAGATATTATGCTGCTACTTTCTGATGAATTAGTGGTGTTTGATAACCTGCGTGGCTGCTTATATTTAATTGTGCATGCTAAAGACGGTGGTGAAGATGATTTTAATGCTGCGCAAGCACGTTTAGATGGCTTGCAAGAAGAATTAAAACAAGCGGTGCAATTGCCCAAAGGTAATACTGAGTCGCGTACTGTGAACGAAGAAGACTTTATTTCGGGCTTTACTGAAACAGGTTTTAAAGATGCCGTTGAAAAAGCTCGCCAATACATAATCGATGGCGATGTTATGCAAGTGGTTCTGTCGCAACGTATGCGTGTGCCATTCAATGCGGCCGGCATAAATTTATATCGTGTTTTGCGCACAACAAACCCATCACCTTACATGTACTACATGCAACTGGGTGAGTTTGAAATAGTAGGCTCATCGCCTGAAATTTTAGTCCGTTTAGAAGGCGAACAAGTCACCGTTAGGCCAATTGCGGGTACACGCCCTCGTGGTAAAGACGAAGCGGAAGATAAAAGTTTAGAGGCAGATTTATTGGCCGACCCTAAAGAACTGGCTGAGCATTTAATGCTAATTGATTTGGGCCGGAATGACGTTGGTCGTGTTTCGGAAATTGGTAGTGTAGAACTGAATGCCAAAATGAATATCGAACGCTATTCGCAAGTGATGCATATTGTTTCGAACGTGATTGGAAAACTCGACAAAAAACTCAGCGCAATTGATGTAATAAAAGCAACATTCCCAGCAGGCACAGTTTCGGGTTCGCCTAAAATTCGCGCCATGCAAATTATTGATGAGCTAGAGCCAGTTAAGCGAGGCATTTACGCTGGCGCTATTGGTTACATTGGCTGGAATGGTGATATGGATACGGCTATTGCGATACGTACAGCCGTTATAAAAGACAAAGCTTTATACCTTCAAGCGGGTGCGGGTATTGTTTACGACTCTGTTCCACAAACCGAGTGGGAAGAAACTATGCATAAAGGCCGAGCGATGATTAAAGCTGTGGCTATTGCAGAGTCTGAAGTGGATAAGGCAATTGAGGATTAATATGCGAGCCCTTTGTCAGCATATTAGCGAAGCCGCTTGGTTTAAAAATAGCATTGTTGCGCTTATATTATTAAGCGCAGCCTTGCTAGGTTTTGAGACTATGGATGCATCAAAGCCTTATCATGCCTTGATGGAAAATGTACAACAGTTCATTTTGCTTGTTTTCATTATTGAAATTATTATTAAGCATATTGCTGTAGCGCCGAACTTTTTAAAGTTTTATAAAAACCCGTGGAATGTCTTCGACTTCTTAATCGTGCTGGTTGCATTAGTGCCGGCTGCAGGTCAGTTTGCCATGATTGCTCGCATACT
>CAYZLE010000113.1:0-5191 GCA_964479305.1 uncultured Gammaproteobacteria bacterium
GACGCTCACCCAATGGCAATGATGGCGGGTGTGGTTGCTTCGCTTTCAGCTTTTTACCATGACAGAATTGACGTTTCAAAACCGGAAGATCGTCTAGATACAGCGCATCGCTTAATTGCGAAAATGCCAACGATTGCAGCCGCTGCTTATAAACACCACTTAGGTGAGCCGTTTGTCTACCCTAGAAATGATCTTAGCTACGCGGGCAACTTCTTAAACATGATGTTCTCACGTCCTTCTGAGCCTTATGTAATTGACCCTGTTGCAGAAAAAGCACTAGATTTACTCTTTATTCTTCATGCTGACCACGAGCAAAACGCTTCAACATCTACTGTTCGTTTGGCTGGTTCTTCACGCAGCAACCCTTACTCAGCTATTTCGGCAGGTATTGGTTCTTTATGGGGTCCTTCACACGGTGGTGCGAACGAAGCCGTATTAAATATGCTTGATGAAATTGGTGATGTGTCGAATATTGAAGAATACATTGCTCGTGCTAAAGATAAAGAAGATCCGTTCCGCTTAATGGGCTTTGGTCATCGTGTTTATAAAAACTTTGATCCACGTGCAACACTGATTAAAGAAGTGTGCCATGAAGTTTTAGCGACTTACGGAAATGATCCTCGCATGGAGCTTGCAATGGCTCTAGAGAAAATCGCTCTAGAAGATGAATATTTTGTTAAGCGTAACTTATATCCTAATGTTGATTTCTACTCAGGTATTATCTACAAAGCACTAGGTTTCCCAACAGAAATGTTTACTGTGCTATTTACAATTGGCCGTACGGTTGGTTGGATTACACACTGGATGGAAATGATGGCTGATCCTAAGCTTAAAATCGCCCGTCCTCGCCAGTTATATACAGGTGAAGCAAAGCGCGACATTAAGTAAGCTTACACGCTTTAAAAGCCGGCTTAATAGCCGGCTTTTTTTATGCCTGTAGCTTCTTTAGGGAATGGATATTTGTCCTGTGCTAAACTTGCTCTGAAAGCGTTTTTAAATAAGAGTACTAATGAATACATACAGTTTTAATAAATTACATAAGCGTTTACGGCGCAATGTAGGTCAGGCGATAGCTGACTTTTCTATGATAGAAGATGGCGACAAAGTCATGGTTTGCTTATCTGGTGGCAAAGACTCTTATACCATGCTTGAAATACTGCGTAGCCTACAAATTAATGCTCCTATTAGCTTTGAAATTGTAGCGGTCAATCTAGACCAAAAGCAGCCTGGTTTTCCAGAACACGTACTACCAGAATATCTAGATGCTGAAGGTGTTGAATATCGTATTATTGAAGAAGATACCTACAGCATAGTTAAAGAAAAAATACCTGAAGGTAAAACCACTTGCTCTTTATGCTCGCGTTTGCGAAGAGGTATTTTATATCGTGTAGCAGGTGAAATTGGTGCAACAAAAATAGCACTAGGCCATCATGCTGATGATATGGTTGAAACTATGTTCTTGAACATGTTTTATGGTGCGCGTATGAAGTCAATGCCACCCAAGCTATTGAGTGATGATAAAAAGAACGTGGTTATTCGTCCATTGGCATATTGCCGTGAAAAAGATATAGCAGCATTCTCAGAGCAAAAAGCTTTCCCAATCATTCCGTGTACGCTTTGTGGCTCGCAAGAGAACTTACAGCGCAAGCATATTAAACAAATGCTTCAAGACTGGGATAAGCAGCAACCGGGCAGAGTTATTAATGTGTTTAAAGCTATGCAGCGTATAACGCCATCGCATATGCTTGATGTTGATTTATTTGATTTTAAAAACCTGCAAAATAACAATCTAGATAATGTTGATTTAGATACAGCTTTCGATGTCAATATTGAACAAGTAAAGCCAGAGTTTGAGGGTTTAGCAGATGATAATAATTCTGCCTTATCACAAGAAGCAAAGCCTTTAGTTTTTACACCAACGCTTAATAAACAACACTAAGCCAACATTGTGTCGTCTACCAAGCTGATAGATAGAATTGAAAAGTCTGTACTTGATTATCAGCTAAACAATACCTTCTCTGCAGCGATTCATGAGCACAATGTTCCGCTAAGCAAACTGGCCGCTGTTCTGCTGTTGCTAGTAGAAACAAATGGTGAGCCAGAAATTGTTTTTATACTTAGGGCAACTAACCCTAAAGATCCGCACTCAGGTCAAGTTGCTTTCCCGGGTGGTCGGGTAGAAGAGAACGATACTAATTTAAGCGCGACAGCCCTTCGTGAAACACTTGAAGAGATAGGTGTTCGTGTTAAGAATAGTCAAATACTGGGTATGTTGTCATCAAGAATTAGTCGTAAGGGATATACAGTTGTTCCCTTCGTTGCTAGAATTGATTTGCCTAAAAAGCTAAGCTTGCAAAGATTGGAAGTGGCCGAGGTGTTTACTATACCTGTTAAGTGGTTACTTGATGAAAGTAAGCAAGACAGTGCAGAAGCTTTAGGTTTGCCAGCTGGCTCTACTGCAGTATACAAAGAGTATGAAGGCAAAAGATTATGGGGTTTAACAGCCCAAATAATAAATGAACTGAAAACAGTGATTAAGTGAAGATTATGACAATAAAAAAAGCCGTTTTATTAATTCAATGTGATGACCAAAAGGGTTTGGTGGCTGCAGTTACTGAATTTATACATAATCACAAAGGTAATGTTTTACACCTTGAGCAGCATGTTGATACTGATGCTTTTTTTATGCGTGTTGAGTGGGACTTAGAAAATTTCAACATTCAAGAAGATGATATAGAAGACTTTTTTGAAAAACAAATAGCGCATCGCTTTCAAATGTCATTTCAATTGTTTTTCTCAAGTAAAAAAACAAGAATGGCTTTAATGGTTTCTAAATTGCCGCATTGTTTTTATGATATTTTATCTCGTTATCAGTCTGGTGAGTGGGATATAGAAATCCCATTAATCATTAGCAACCATGAAACAATGGCGCCAGTTGCCAAACAATTTAATATTCCGTTTTATCATTTGCCAATCACGCCTGAAACTAAAAAGGCTCAAGAGCAAAAGCAAATAGACTTACTGGAAGAGCATGATATTGATTTAGTGGTATTAGCTCGCTACATGCAAATTGTGACAGACCAGATGATTGATAAATATGAAAATAAAATCATTAATATTCATCACTCATTCTTGCCTGCCTTCCCAGGTGCTAAGCCTTATCATTCTGCGCATGAGCGCGGCGTGAAAATTATTGGCGCTACTAGCCATTATGTAACAGCTGATTTAGATGCTGGTCCTATTATTGATCAAAATGTAAGTCGTGTATCTCATACGGAATCTGTAGAAGAGTATGTGCGTAAAGGTAAAGATGTAGAAAAAGCGGTTTTGGCTAGTGCTTTATGGAAGCATATGCAGCATAAGATTTTGGTTCACAAGAACCGTACTATTATTTTTAGTTAAAACGTTTCTTTGGTATATAAAATAGCAAGCCTGCAAAGCTTATTCCTAAGCCATTTGCTAAAGCATCTAAAGCCGAAGGGAATCGGTTTGGTATGTTCCCCTGAAGTGCTTCTATTAAGCAAGAATATATAAACAAAGCGATTAAGCTAAGTAATATATTTTTAGTTATTTTTAATTTCTCTCCCTTATACAAGCCAATAATTAATAATGCCGATAATATAAACCACGCTATAAAATGTAGTAGTTTGTCCCATACATTTTCAACGATTATAGGATAGGGTTGTGGTAGTAAAGACTGCCAAGTGATGAAGACTAATAAAATTAGAAAAATTATTAGGCTTAGATTGTGAAAGTGCTTTGTTTTCATTTATTTCCTAATTTAAGGTAAAAAAAAGCGCATTATAAAATGCGCTTTTTTTATAGACTGTGGCTTTACTTATTTTTTAAGTAAATCACGGATCTCGCCAAGAAGTTCTTGGTCTGCTGTAGGCTTTGGTGGCTCAGAAGGAGCTTCTTCTTCTTTCTTCTTCATGCCGTTAATTACTTTAACTGCAACGAAAACCGCAGCTGCAACAACTAAGAAGTCAACGATAGACTGAATGAACATGCCCCATTTAGCAATTACTGCATCAGCATCTGCTGTTTTAGCAACTAGAGTATGACCGATTGAAGTAAAATCAACGCCGCCCATTAGGCTGCCAATGTAAGGCATGATTACGTCTTTAACTAAAGAAGCAACGATTTTACCAAATGCAGCACCGATAACGATACCAACAGCCATATCAACCATATTTCCTTTAATAGCGAAATCTTTAAACTCTTTTAACATAGACATAATCTCTCTCCTTTTTTATTGATAAGTATACATCTGGGCTAAGAATAATACTTTTGTCGTACAAGTGAAAGGTTTATTTTCAACATGTTACATAAGTTATCAATCTAAAATGCTAACTTTCATTTCAATTCGTTTGTTAGGTAGATCACGCCTGTTGCGTGCTTGACTAACAATTTTATCTGCAACGTCCATACCTTTGGTCACTTCACCAAATACCGTATATTTGTTATCTAAGAATGGTGAGTCGTTAACAACGATAAAGAATTGAGAGCCTGCACTGTTAATGTTTTGTGAGCGCGCCATAGATAAAATGCCACGTTTATGCGGTGTGTTTGTAAACTCTGCCTTAACTCTGTGATCTGGACCGCCTTGACCGTATCTTGCTGTGCTTTCTTTATTTTTTGTGAATGGGTCACCACCCTGAATCATAAAGCCAGGTATTACACGATGGAAAATAGTACCGTCGTAAAATCCGCTTTTAGCAAGTGTTACAAAGTTTTCTACGTGCTTGGGTGCTAAATTTGGAAGTAGTTTAAGTTCTATAGTGCCAAAGTCAGTAGTAATGTTTGCAATAATAGCTTTGTCGTTTTTCTTAGATGATGCAGAATCTGACTTTTCAGCACACGCTGTTATAGAGATAAGGCTAGCAACTATTATTACTAGGCATGTACGAGTATGGTTTAAAAATTTCTGTTTAAGCATGGTACGTGTTCCTTTAGATATGTTTTTGTAAATACTCAATGAGTTTTTCTACAGCAGGCGTTTTATTTTTAGAGAGCAAGCTAATGCCAATAGTTCCCAGCTGAGGTAAATTATATTTTTTTGCAGGTAGAATATGCAAGTTACTTGGCACAGTATTTTTTGTTAATACTGTTACACCCAGGTCAGCTTCTATAGCAGCTTGTATGCCGGCAAGGTCAGGTATAGTGTATACCACTCTAGATTCAATGTTTT
>CAYZLE010000114.1:0-5171 GCA_964479305.1 uncultured Gammaproteobacteria bacterium
CTAAACTCTCTAACCTTGTCCATTGCCTGACAAAACTCTTCGCTAGACATACGTGCTATAGCGATATTGTCTGTATTATTTTTTTCGAAATTATATAAAGCCGAATGGACAGATGATTTTGAAATTTCAGTTGCGAGTACACGATTAAAATTTTGCGAAAGCGGAATGGTGAAATTACCATTGCCACAATAGAGTTCTAATAAATCACCAGATAAGTCTTTACTATGCTCAACGGCCCAGCTGAGCATGTGTTCGCAGACTTTAGCATTAGGTTGGGTAAAGCTATTTTCGACTTGCTGGTAGTGATACTCTTTACCCAGCACAGACAGTGTTTCGGTGACAAAGTCCTGCGTTGCTACTAGTTTTTGTTTTCGGCTACGTCCAATTACCATTATGTCTAATTCGTCGGCTAGCTTATTGATGGCGCTTAACCATTCTTCGTCGAGTTTCTTATGGTATATAAAGGTAACTAGTGTTTCGCCTATCGTGCTATCTAAAAAGTCTATTTGAAATAAACGGTGCTTGATAAGTGGTGTAGCGTTTACCTTGTCGATTATTAAAGGCATTAACTCATTAATGCGTTCACTGGCATGCTCAAATTGGCGTAAAAAAATAGGCGTTTTAGGTTTTCCGCGCTCAAACATGGCGTAATGTGCTGTGTTGCCATCGTGCCAAATCTTAAATTCTGCACGCATTCGAAAGTGCTTTTCAGGTGATGTGAAAATAGAAAGCTTAAGTGGCTTATCACTCAACCTAGCTTCTTCAAAAGCTTGTTCAAACGCCGCTATTTTAGAGTTGAGTTGTTTTTGGTAATTGCTTGATGATAAGGCCATGAATAATGCGCTTTGATAAATTGAAGGCGCATTATAAGCCAAAACCAGTGTGTTTACATTGTCGTTTAGTGGTGCATTCGCTCATTGCTAGAAAGGCTTTATTTGGTGCGAAAGAGGCCTCTTGGCACCAAGTTAGTGCTGTTTTGTTGCTTTGTGTCCATGAAATTTATGTAAAGCCTTGATGTATAAGCATTGTATAAATGGCATATTACTTGCAAAAGTAGTCAGTATTAAAGGCAAAAACAAAGTCGTATCTTATGAGTAATAAAGTATCAATAGTTGTAGTCGGAAACGGCATGGTTGGCCATCACTTCGTAGAAGAGTTGGTGAAGAGCGAATTAAACGCATCGATTACAGTATTGGGTGGTGAAACTCGGCCTGCTTACGACCGAGTGCATTTGTCAGAAATTTTTGATGGTAAAGATCCCTCTGATCTTGCCTTAACAACTCGCGAGCATTATGACGAGCTTGGTGTAGATGCGCACTTTGGTGACATGGTTGCTAAAATTGATCGCGATAACAAAAAAGTTATAACGGAAGGTGGTAGAGAGTTCGCTTATGACAAGCTGGTGCTTGCAACAGGTTCTTACGCTTTCGTACCGCCGATTAAAGGTCACGAAAAGAAAGGTTGTTTAGCCTATAGAACAATTGATGATTTAGGTGAAATTAAAGCGGCTGCTGAAGGCAAAACAAAAGGTGTTGTTGTTGGTGGTGGCTTATTAGGTTTAGAGTGCGCTAATGCGGTTAAAAATTTAGGCCTAGAAGCTCACGTAGTTGAGTTCGCTCCGGGCTTAATGGGTGTTCAGTTAGATGAGGGCGGTAGCGGTATGCTACGCCGTAAAATTGAAGGCCTTGGCGTACATGTACACACAAGCAAAGCTACACAGTTAATTACTGATGGTGATGACCATGTTCTGAAAATGGAATTTGCAGACGAAACTGAATTAGAAACAGATATGATCGTATTCTCAGCGGGTATTCGCCCTTACGATCAACTAGCGCGAGATTGCGATATTATTGTCGGTGATCGCGGTGGTATTCAAGTGGACTACCATTGCCGTACTAACGACTCGGATGTTTATGCGATTGGTGAGTGCGCAGTTTTAAATAACTTTATTTATGGTTTAGTAGCTCCAGGTTATCGCATGGCAGAAGCTGCTGTGAGTCAGTTGAATGGCGGTGATGTGACCTTTACCGGTGCGGATATGAGCACCAAGTTAAAGCTACTAGGTGTTGAAGTAGGTTCTATTGGCGACTCGCACGGTAAAGCCGAAGGTTCAATTGCTTATTCATTTATAGATGAGCGCGAAGAAGTTTATAAGAAAATTGTAACAACAGCCGACGGTAAAAAATTACTCGGCGCGGTATTGGTTGGCGATACCTCAGACTACGATACCTTGCTGCAATACTTCCTTAATGAAATTGATTTGCCAGCAAACCCAGAGTCAATGATTTTACCCAATGTTGAAGGTGGTGCTCCTGCACTAGGCGCTTCAGCACTTCCTGCTACCGCGCAAATTTGTTCATGCCATGATGTGAGCAAAGGCCAAATAAGCGAAGCTGTTGAAGGTGGCGCTTGTACAATGAGTGACATCAAGTCGTGTACAAAAGCAGGTACAGGTTGTGGCGGTTGTGTTCAGCTAGTGACTAATGTATTAAACGCTGAGCTAGAAGCTCGCGGTGTAGAAGTTAATACTGATCTTTGCGAACATTTTCCGTATACACGCCAAGATTTATACAACCTTATTAGAGTTGAAGAAATTAAATCTTTTGATGAGTTATTAGAGAGGCATGGTAAAGGTCACGGTTGTGATATTTGCAAGCCAACCGTTGGCTCAATATTAGCCTCTTGCTGGAATGACTATATTCTTGAAGATGCTCATACGGGTTTGCAAGATACAAATGATCGTTACCTTGGCAACATGCAAAAGAACGGTACTTACTCAATTGTTCCTCGAATAGCGGGTGGTGAAATTACACCAGAAAAGCTAATCGTTTTAGGTGAAGTAGCTAAACAATACAAGCTATATACAAAGATAACAGGTGGGCAGCGTATTGATTTATTTGGCGCCGAACTAAATGACTTGCCAGACATTTGGAAAATTTTAGTCGATGCAGGTTTTGAAACAGGTCACGCCTATGGTAAATCATTGCGTACAGTTAAATCTTGCGTTGGTAGTACATGGTGTCGTTACGGTGTTGATGATAGCGTGGGCTTAGCTATTGAATTAGAAAACCGCTATAAAGGTTTACGCTCTCCACACAAAATTAAATTTGCGGTTTCAGGTTGTACGCGTGAGTGCGCTGAAGCACAAAGTAAAGATGTGGGTGTTATTGCTACCGAGAATGGTTGGCAGTTATTTACCGCGGGTAACGGTGGTATGAAGCCACGCCATGGTGATTTGTTTGCCGTAGATTTGGACAAAGAAACACTCATTAAATATATCGACCGTTTCTTAATGTTCTACGTTAAAACAGCTGATCGTTTGCAACGTACATCGGTTTGGATGGACAATTTAGAAGGTGGTTTAGACTACTTACGTGAAGTGGTTATTGACGACAAACTGGGCTTAGCTCAAGAGCTAGAAGAACAAATGCAAGTTGTTGTAGATAACTATCAATGTGAGTGGAAAACGACTGTTGAAAATCCTGAAAAGGCGAAGCATTTTAGAACCTTCGTAAACAGTGATGAAAAAGATAACCAAGTGGTATTTGTGCAAGAGCGCGATCAAATTCGTCCTGCTACAGAACACGAAATTAAATTTAAAGAGGTTGTATAAGCATGGCAACACATGACATTTGCGCAGCAAACGAAATTTTGCCACACACTGGCGAGGGTGCATTAATTGATGGTAAACAAATTGCTGTCTTCCGCACTGGAGACCAACAACTTTTTGCTTTAGATAACTTTGACCCTTTTAGTAAGGCAAACGTATTGTCGCGCGGTCTAATTGGCGATTTGCAAGGTCAACGCGTTGTAGCGTCACCTATTTATAAGCAACACTTTAATTTAGAAACAGGTGTTTGTTTGGAAGACGAGAGTGTAAAAGTTACGGCTTACACAGTAGAAGAAAAAGACGGTCGTATTTTACTTACTGTTTAGTAAGCGACCATGGCCAATTCAAAAAAACAAAAGCTCATCGTGGTCGGCAATGGCATGGCTGCGATGCGTACAGTTGAGCATATCCTCGATTACCAGCAAAACGCAAAATTCACATTCGATATTACAGTAATAGGTGCCGAGCCTCACGGTAACTATAATCGCATTATGCTGTCCCCAGTTCTGGCAGGTGAAAAAAGCTTCAAAGATATTATGCTGCATACTAAAGAATGGTATGCCGAAAATAATATTGAATTACGCGCTGGCGTATTGGTTGAAGACATAGACCGTAAAAATAAAAATGTTATTTTAGAAGGTGGCGAGTCTTTGGCTTATGACCAAGTTTTACTCGCGACTGGTTCCAACCCTTTTATTATTCCAGTTCAAGGCAAAGAGCTACCCGGCGTAATAAGTTACCGAACCATAGAAGATGTTGAGGCAATGAAGAAAGCCGCTAATAGCCATAAACATGCCGTGGTTATTGGTGGTGGTGTACTGGGCTTGGAAGCTGCTTTTGGTTTAATGAAACAGGGTATGAAAGTATCTGTTGTGCATAACGAGTCGGAAATTATGAATCGCCAACTTGATAAGCGTGCATCATTAATGTTGCAAAAGCACTTAGAAGGTATGGGCATGAACTTCCTTTTGAATAAGAGTACCGCTTCATGTGAAGGCACAAGTCGCGTTGCTAGAGTTACCTTTACTGCAGGTCCGAGTGTTTGTGCTGACTTAGTTGTGATGGCAGTTGGTGTTAGGGCAAACTTAACATTGGCCGATAAAATTGGACTTTCGTGCGAACGAGGAATTCTTGTAGATGATTACTTACTTACCGAAGACGAGAGTATTCATGCGGTAGGTGAGTGTATTCAGCACCAGGGTATGACCTATGGTTTAGTAGCGCCACTATTTGAACAAGCAGTCGTGTGTTCAAAACACATGCTAAATTTAGACACTGAGGGCTATGAGGGCTCACAGCTTTACACGAGCTTAAAAGTAACAGGCGTTAATTTATATTCTGCTGGCGATTTCGTGGGAGACGATACAACAGAAGACCTTGTTTACGAAGACCTTAGTCAGGGCGTATACAAAAAGCTGGTTATAAAAGACAACAAAGTGATTGGCGTAAACTTGTATGGCGACATTAGCGATGCAGTTTGGTATCGTGAACTCTTCCAAGACAAAACTGATATTAGTGACATGCGCGAAGATTTAATTTTTGGCCAGGCATTTATGCCCGA
>CAYZLE010000115.1:0-5130 GCA_964479305.1 uncultured Gammaproteobacteria bacterium
AATACGATTAAAAATTATATGGCGCTTAAAACCTTAACCAGTTTAGCAACGGGTTTAATCATTACCTGTATATTGTTATTCATTGGTATTGAGTATGCCGTTCTGTGGGGTTTGTTAGCTTTCTTACTTAACTTTATTCCCACTATTGGCTCTATTATCGCGGCTGTACCTGCGGTAATTTTAGCGATTGTTCAGGTAGATTTAACCTGGGTTGATATTATTTTAACGCTAGGTGCATACATTGCTGTTAACGTGTCTATTGGCAGTATTATTGAGCCGCGTTTCTTAGGCAAAGAATTAGGCCTTTCGGCTCTGGTTGTTTTTATGTCTTTAATTTTCTGGGGCTGGGTACTTGGACCCGTTGGGATGTTACTGTCGGTACCTTTAACAATGACACTTAAGATTGCCCTGAATGAAAATGAAGGCACGCGTTGGATTGCGATTTTATTAGGGCCTGAAGTGCCCATTCAAGATAGTGAAGCTGAAACTAAGCAAGATTAAGTTTTAAGTTTTACGCTTTTCTCGAATATACAAAGTACGTTCTAAGCTGGCAACAACTTCCTTATCAGCATCAAAAATATCTACATTAAAAGTTTTAAAATACTTTGCGCCGTTTTTTGTTTGCTCGTAAATGTCGGCTAGATCTTCATCGGTCAGAATAAACTCTGCTGTCACTTTGCCTCTTCCGGGCTTGAGAAATTTAATCGACGCAGCGCTATCCCATACTCTATAGTCTGTTCCTAGATTGCCCATTAACAAGGTCATATAGCAAGGGTCGGTCATGGCAAATAAATTACCACCAAACTGTGTACCTACAATATTTTTATTATAAAAGCGCAGCGACATTTCGCTGATTAAATGCCGTATATCAGGGCTTACATATTTGATACGAATGCCGGTAAACCAAAAAGGCGGCCAAATGGCAAACATGAACTTAATGCCGCGTGGCGATTTTGCTAGTTTTGTTAAGATTTTTACCATTTCTTTAAGTCTCAAATAGCGCTAAGTTTTGCTTAACTATAGTTTATAACAATGTAGCTTTTTATAAATAGCATGGCCGGGCCCGTATATGGATTCGGCTAAATAAAATCGGTCTATATCCCAGTTTATTTCTTGTAGCTCATCACCCTTTATTAAATCGTTAGCGCGTCTAAATAAGCTTACGTGCGGTGTATAGGCTCGCTGTTCTGGCTGGTAGCCCAAAGGCGAAAGGCTGGCATTGAGCTCTTTCACCAAGCCCTCTAAAGCAGAAGGTATTTCTTTAGCAGCCATATATAAAACTCGTGGCCTCGAAAAATGTCCATAGCCTTTCAAGCAAATATCAAACGGTTTTACTGTTTGCGAATTCGCCGATAGATTCTCAGCTGCTTGTATATAGTCATCAACTTTATCAGCATTTACATCGCCCACAAAAGCTAAAGTTAAGTGCAGGTTTTCTGGTTGTATACGCCGGCCATTGGGAATAATAATATTGCTGCTTGATTCAACAATGGTATCGCGCACATCGTCATTAGGCCAACATGCAAAAAATAAGCGGCGTGTTGCTTGTTCTGCTGACCCCACTTTGCTTAAGCACCAACTGTAATTAAGGCGCTTGGCACTCTGTATCGTCTAAAAATTCGCGCAGCGCAGGCGCAAATCTTTCTTTGTCGATAAGAAAAGAATCATGCCCGTAAATAGAGTCTAATTCTTTATAGCTAACGTCTCGACCCGACTTTTTAAAACCTTCGGCAATTTCACGTTGCTGCTCTACTGGAAACAAAATATCAGTAGGCACGCCAATAACCAGTATTTTGTGCGCGAGTACTTTTGATAGCCCGGCGTTCACTGTGCCGCCATGATCGGCAACGTCAAATAAGTCCATAGCGCGAGATAAAAATAGGTAGCTGTTAGCATCGAATAAATTAGCAAATTTTTGCGCGTTGTATTCAAGGTAAGACTCAATTTCAAACTCAACGCCAAACATATCTGATGATTTTTCTTTGTTACTAACACGCGCACGGTCAAATCGTTGGTGCCATTCTTCAGCCGCACGGTAAGACATTAAGCCGAGCTTACGCGCCATCAACATACCTTGTATAGGCTCTTTATCCTGGTCGTACTGGCCATCTAACCACATTGGGTCATTGCGCACTATTTCGCGCTGTAGTGAGCGCATAGCAATGGTAAATGGCAGGGCTCTAGCCGCTGCTGAAATTGAAACAAGATGGCAGAGCTCTTCTGGGTACTGTAGAGCATAGGCTAAGGCGGTCATACCGCCCATAGATGCGCCAATAACTGCATGTACGTGCTCAATGCCCATTTCAACTACAGCATGGTGTGCCGCTTTGGCAATGTCTTCTATGGTAACTTCAGGGAAGTCTGAACCGTACTTTTTATTGGTTTCGGGGTTGATGCTTGATGGCCCCGTAGAACCAAAGCAACCACCTAAGGCGTTAAAGCAAATAACATGAAAACGATTGGTATCAATGGCTTTGTCTGGACCAATCATAAATTCCCACCAGCCTTCGCTTTTATCTTCAGGTGAAGAAGCTGCGTGTGATGAAGCAGAAAGGCCGGTTAATACTATAACGACATTGTCTTGGTTGTCGTTAAGCTCGCCCCAAGATTCATAGGCAAGTGTTACATCTTTTAATTTTCCACCACGGCGCAAAATAAAGTCACCCGTGCCGTAGTCTCCAGGTAAATCAATCGTTTGAACAGCGGGTGAAATAGCCTGCTGTTGGTTGTTATATTCTGTAGATTGCTCTGTCATTCGTTATTATCACATTTATTTTTTTTAGATACTAGCCTAGCTAGAATCGTGCTTTATTCGTTTTCCGTCAAGCTGTTACCGTAGCCTGGAAGTCCTTGAGACTCACGCCACTTGCCGAGTTCTTCGTAATACACATCCCAAACGCAGTTAGGGCAGCTGCTACCGCAACACTCGTCGTAACCCGGTTTTTCTGGCGGCGAGCTTTCAGCTGTTTCATCAGCCGTATTTGGCTCAGGTGTATACTTCTCTACCATTATGCTTTTGCCTCTGTAGCTAAAGCTTTATTCACTATTTCTGAAACATCTTTCGACAAGTTTGGACTGGCAGCAATTCTAGCTAGCTGTTCCTTCATAGCATTTTGACGGCTATCGTCATAACGCTTCCACTGGTTAAATGCCGAAACCATTCTTGAGGCTACTTGAGGATTGATATCATTTAGCTCTATTACAATATCTGCCAACAAAGCATAACCTGCACCATCTGCACGATGAAAACCTGTTGGGTTCGCATTAGCAAAGCTGCTAATTAAAGCACGTACTTTATTGGGCACTTTCATTGAGAACGCAGAATGCTCTAAAAGTTGCTTTACGCGCTCAACGCTATCTTTATGCACTGCGCTGGCTTGAACGGCAAACCATTTATCAACAACCAAACTTTCATTTTCATACTGCTCATAAAAGTCAGCCAATATATCTTTTGGCAACTGACCCGGCATAGCAGCAATAGCCTGTAGGGCCGCCATTTTGTCGGTCATGTTATTGTCGGAACGATATTGCGCCACGCATAAGTCCGCCACGTCTTGTTTGTTTAAACGGCTTAAATAAGACAAGCAGGTATTTCGAATACTGCGATAGGCTACAGATTCGGCATCTGCTGAGTAGGCATCGTCATTCGCATATTGTGCATAAATTTCACGCAGCAGAGCAAAGTTTGCTTCGCTAATTTGCGTAATAATGTTTTCTCTTGCTTGATGGATTACGTCTGGATCCACCACCTGCTTATTAGTCGCTTGCTGTTCAGCAATATAACGCTCAGACGGCATGCTGAGTAATTCAGCGGCAAAGGCAGCGTCTATTTTCTCTTCACTAACAGCGATTAATATTGACTCAGCAAGCGCTAGCAAATCATCTAGTTGCTCTTCACCTTTCATGGCATTTTCAAGCGCCAACAACATCAGGCGTTGCGTTGCTTCCCAGCGAGCAAAACTGTTTTCATCATGCTCAGCTAATAAACGTAATTGTTCAAGGCTATAGTCATATTCATAATTAACAGGAGCCGAAAAATCTCGCATCAATGATGGCACAGGCTTTTCGCTTAAGTCATCGAATACTAGCTTTGTATCTATTTCTTTTATCAGCACTAATTCTTCTTTTAGTGACTTGCCAGCATTGTCTAACAAGGCCAGCTTCACAGGTACTAACAAGGCAGGAGCCTCTTGGCCCATTTTAGGAATAGACTGTTTAATATTTAAAGTGTATTGCTTTGTTGCAGCGTTATAGTTATCGCTAAACTGCAATAAAGGTGTACCGTTTTGTGAATACCATTCACGGAATTGACTCAGGTCTTGACCACTACCTGCTTCCATTGCTGATACAAAGTCATCGCAAGTAACAGCTTGGCCGTCATGGCGTTCAAAGTACACATCTGTGCCTTTACGAAAGTTTTCTGCGCCAAGCAAGGTATGCTGCATACGAATAATTTCAGCACCTTTTTCATAAACCGTTAGCGTATAAAAATTATTAATTTCTATATACTCGTCTGGGCGTATGGGATGCGACATTGGACCTGCATCTTCTGCAAACTGGTGTGTGCGTAGCAAGCGAACATCTTGAATACGCTTAACAGCTCGATCACACATGTCTGAACTAAATTCTTGATCACGAAATACGGTTAAGCCTTCCTTTAGGGAAAGCTGAAACCAGTCTCGACAAGTTATACGGTTGCCTGTCCAGTTGTGAAAGTATTCGTGAGCAATTACCGCTTCTATACCTTGGTAATCTACATCGGTTGCAGTATTGGGTTCGGCCAAAACAAACTTTGAGTTAAATACGTTCAAACCTTTGTTTTCCATCGCCCCCATGTTGAAGTCGTCAACGGCGACTATCATATAAATATCTAAGTCGTACTCAAGGCCATATACCTCTTCATCCCAACGCATAGAGTGCTTAAGTGAAGCCATTGCATAATCACATTTTGCTTTGTTGTGGTGTTCAACATAAATACGGCAGTCCACTTTACGGCCAGAGCCGGTTGTATAGCTGTCTTGAATAAGCGCCAAATCACCCGCCACTAAGGCAAACAAGTAACTCGGTTTTAAGAAAGGGTCTTGCCATTTTACGAAATGCTTACCATCGGCTAAATCACCGCTATCTACC
>CAYZLE010000116.1:0-5054 GCA_964479305.1 uncultured Gammaproteobacteria bacterium
GTGGCTTTCAGCAGCAGGGCGGTCAACAACAAGGTGGCGGTTTTCAACAACAAGGCCAGCCTGCACCAATGCAGCAGCCAGCTCAACCTCAGAATCAACAGCCGCAACAGCATTCAGCAGCGTCTGCACCTAGCAGTGATTTTGATGATGATATTCCGTTCTAAGGAGTTTCATTGCATAAAATTCAAGAATACATTTAAAGCCTCAAAAGTGAGGCTTTATTTTTTAGTTTGATTGAATAATTAAATATGGCGATCTATTTTTAAGAGTGATCCCTGTTAGTTAAACCATTAAGTTTAAGTGTTGCTATTACCTCAGTTAATCGAAGGTTGAAGTCCCATGAAGTTAAATGATAATTTTTTTAACCAGCTGCTCCTAGAGGCAGATAAGAGTGTGAGAAAAAGAGCGCATTATAATCTGCATAAAACTTTCGATGAGCCTGTACAAAGGCTTTGTATAGCCCTTAATAAGGGCACATACGTTAGACCACATCACCACTCTCAAGAAAATAAATGGGAGTTGATTATTTGTTTAAAAGGCAGTGTAGGCTTGGTTGTTTTTGATAAGCATGGTGTGGTTGTGGATAAAGATATCCTAGTGCCAGGCGATTCTGTTTCAGGCATTGAGTTAGTTCCCAACACTTGGCATGCAGTTTACCCAATGACGGAACAGGCAGTTATCATTGAGATAAAAGAAGGGCCGTATGCATCAGCAAAAGAAAGTGATTTTGCACAGTGGGCACCAAAAGAAGGTGAACCAGAGGTTCAACAATTTTTGAGTTGGCTTGAAAGTTCAGCTGTTGATGATAGATATGAAAGTTAAGCCTGCTCTTTGTTTGATTTGAGGTTATTGTGCAAACACTTAAACAGCTTTTATCTGGGGAGCTTAAAGGCGTTAAACACCTGACGCTTTCTGAGAGTTTAGTTGAATTTCCCATTGAAATATTGTCTTTGTCCGATACTTTAGAAGTACTAGATTTATCGAATAATTCATTACAATTTTTGCCAGAAGAATTTTCCGAATTAACTAAGCTGAAAATATTTTTTGCGAATAACAATAAGTTTGAGGCATTGCCTAAGGTGTTAGGTAAATGCCCTAGCTTGGAAATGATAGGCTTTAAATCGAATGACATGAAGGCTGTGCCGACGAAGTCGTTACCTACTAAGTTACGTTGGTTGATTTTAACAGAGAATAAAATCACCTCCTTACCAGACTCTTTAGGTCATTGCCTAAGGCTAAAAAAATTATCATTAGCGGGTAATCTATTGACTAGTTTGCCGCTTACAATGTCTAAGTTAGATAATTTGCAGCTTTTACGTATTTCAGCCAATAAATTAACTGTATTTCCTAGTCAATTATTGAGTTTACCGAAATTGGCGTGGCTAAGCTTTGCTGGGAATCCATTTTGTGGCACTAGTGCAAGAGAGTTATCGGTACCTATTATTTCTTCTACTGATTACCGTTTGACCAGCGTTTTAGGTAAGGGAGCTTCTGGCATTATTTCAAAAGCTGTGTGGGTGAATAATGAAATGAGCTTGCCAGAAGAAATAGCGGTTAAGGTATTTAAAGGCGAAATAACGAGTGATGGCTACCCTCAAGACGAATTGGATGCACGCTTAAAAGTAGGTAATCATCCTAATTTAGTTAATTCACTTGCCCAGGTGAATGAGCCGAATAACTTGGCGTTAATCATGGAATTAATTCCTGATAATTACAAAAATTTGGGTTTACCACCAACTTTAGAAACCTGTACTCGCGACACATTTTCAAAAGGGTTTACTTTATCTGTTGAGCAAATCACTCATATTGTTGATCAAATGACAGCAGTTTTTGAATATTTACATGATAACTTGGTTTGTCATGGTGATTTTTACGCACACAACACTTTGTTTGATGATCAAGGGGATATTATCTTTGGAGATTTTGGTGCAGCATCTATGTATCACATGCTAGATGATACACAAAAGAATAAGCTGAAGAGTATAGAGAAGCGTGCACTTAATTTCTTTATAGATGATTTGTTGAGCGTCTGCGAGTATCAGGATATAAATAGTGGGGCTTACCGAAATTTACAGCAGCGAATGTTATGAGTTGTCTCTTTCAACGGTGGCCATAATTAATAAATGATTTTAATCGAATAAACTCAAGAAATGCTTGGTGTAGGGAGGATATGACCTGTCTTGCAATCCAATTAGTATTTTAGAAAAAATAATTAATTTAGTGAAAAAGTGGATTCAAATATTTGCTTGATCCCGCACTCTTTTTTACGGTTTTTAAAAGTTTGGATAAGCAAAACGAACTTCAGTTCTGCTTATCCAACTATATTGTATATTTAGTCAACAAGAGAAGGGTTGGCGGCTGTCTGAGTAGGGACTAATTGAACGTTGTCAATAAAGCCGCTTCCTCTTATTAGCATTCCATTGACCTCTAGGATTTGATTGCTAGGTTCAAACTGTTTTAGATCGGCGTTTAGGTCGCGAGTAATTTTGTGCCATTCACCATTTTTTTTGTCTCTACCTAAACCGAAGCGAACGTATTTTCCAGAAGGATGTAAACCTTGATCAGAGCTGGATAAGTTGTATGCCATGTAGCGAAACCCTTGCTCTGTTTCAACGGCTATGAAGTAACTATGGTGTTCATTGATAAAGCGTGCATCCCACTGAATAGTGCTTAGAGTCGTATTTTTCCATGCGCGAATATTTGTAGAATTGTTAAAACCTAATCGGTAACCATTACCTGTGCTAGAGCCATTAAGCTTGATAACCTGGCTATCTATAATTTCGTCATATATGTTTGATATGCTTGCGCCTAAAGGTGTTTGATCATAAACATCCCAACCGTCAGTTTGGCCGTCTTCGGCATTTTCATATATGGCTGACGGCAATGAATCAAGCATCATAATGTTGTCTAGGAAGCCGCTACCTCGAACTAACATACCGTTGACTTCTAATATATCGTTGTTCGGTTCGAACTTTTTTAAGTCAGCTCTCAAATCTCGTGTAATCGTGTGCCATGCACCATTTTTCTTGTCACGACCTAATCCAAAACGAACATATTTGCCGCTAGAGTTTAAACCTTGATTTGTATTGGCAAGGTTGTATGCCATGTATCGAAACCCTAATGATGTTTCAACGGCAATGAAGTAAGCGTGGTGTTCATTGATGAATCGAGCATCCCATTGAATAATGGTTTGGTCAATATTTTTCCATGCTTTAATATTGGTGGAGTTATTGTATCCAAACCGGTACCCATTAGCTGTGCTACTACCCGAAATTTCAATAACTTGGCTGTTACTTATGCTATCAAAGACATTCCTAACGATTGCTCCTGCAGGAGTATTGTCGTAAACATCCCAACCATCCGTCATACCATCTTGTGCGTCTTCGTAAACTGTACTTCCTTCTATTGGTACTGTCGGGTTCTCAATGATGACAAGACTGCCATCCGTGCAGTTGTCGCTTATATTTGTTTCGCCTAGGCCAGTTTCAACACAAGCGCCCACCCAAAAAGTACCTTCAATTAAAGTGGCTGTAAGTGTATCGGTGTATTGTCTTGAATCATAAGCATCTAAAGAGCTAACGATTTTAGAAAATAGTTCTTCGTCCTCTTCGTTAATTGTAGGGTCTGTTGAAATGTAATAGTTTAAAACTGCAGAATTTACGGTGCTTAATTGGCCGTCATTAGATATCGTTACTGTTATGTCAAATTCTTGACTAGGAAACAGTATTTGGTTACTTAATGGCGATGTTTCTATATTTAAATCAGGTTTCAAAGCAGGAGAGTACTGCGAATTTATACCGCTAATGTCTCCAGCACTAAGTCCACTTCTTTGACCAAACGTAGCGCCAGGCACAAGTGGAATCATGGTTGGCTCGCCATTTGATGAAAAAACTGTTGGTCCGTAGTGCATGATAGAATCGTAGTCATACTGACCCACATCGGATGCTTGTGAAACTTGCTTGTCAAAATTAGGTAGAGCTTGAGGGATTATATTGTCAGTAATGATTGTGACGTAGTCGTCACGGTCTTCGCGAGCTTGCTCGTGAAAAGCACCTAATGCATGTAGAAATTCGTGAACTGAAGCTCCAAACCCACAGTTTGGAGCTGAACTCAATTCTTGGTTTTCAGTGCCTGCAGGTAAAGCTACTTGTATGTTTCCGATCCATGAATAACAGCCGCTATCGTCTATTACTTTTATATGGTACGGTGAAGTTGCTGTTTCAGCTAGCTCAACAACGTTTACATTGGTTAGCTCTGTAATATGCGCCGCAGCTTGTCTGACATTTGTTTTTACAATGTCTTCTACATCATCAAAGCGGTAGTAAAGGGTGCTGTTTGGCCATCTAAATGAGTCATGGTAAATCGCATGCTGCGGTAAGTCTGGAACATTAGAAAAATTTGGCCTAGGCTCAAGTTGTTCGCGGTGAACGCGAATGTCACCATCATATAATGCCGCGTCACCAGTCTCTTGGTAGGTTACTTCTATCGGGCCAAACTCGGTATTTAATGTGCCTTTCTTGAACCCTAAGTTTGGTAGATTTTTATTTACCTCCCATTCGTTTGAGGCAGCACTGTTGTTAGCCGTTATAGCCGTAAACATTAATGATAAGATGGTTACTGAAAAGAATTGAGTCCATAATCGTTTAATAGATAAACGTTTAGTAATAGTGCAAAGTGATGACATTTTTTCCTCTAATTTATCAAGTTTAAGCCGCACAATAATACTCCTTTAACTATTTGTATCCATAAGTGCTGTGAAGTAGGTCTGCATATTAGCCTAACATATCGAGCTGATACTAACCAAAGGCTTAATGTAAGGTTTGTAAAATGTATGTTGAGTTAAAGATATTATTTTTAATTATTAAATAATTATTGTTAAGTGGCAAAAACCTCCTCAGGGTACAATAGAATTTTAATATGCCATATAGTGAGAGCTATATGTAAAATCGATGTCTCGACGTAAAAGCTCACAGAAAAAATCCCGCAATAAAGCCAAAAGCTCTTCACAGCAGGCGCCAACCATTAAAGAAGTTTCAATTGAATCTTTGGCGCAT
>CAYZLE010000117.1:0-5029 GCA_964479305.1 uncultured Gammaproteobacteria bacterium
GCAGGCTTAGCTTTTGCTTTTTGTTTGGCCTTGCTTGCCAACTCAAAACTTGTGGATAAATTGGGCGCTAGAAAAATGGTGCGTTATAGTTTGCTTGGCATCATCATTACCTGTGTAGTGATGGCAATGCCTATATACCTGAGTGGCGGCAAACCTAATATTGTTGTTGCAATGATATTTTTATTTATCACCAGTTTTATGGTGGGAATGATGCTAGGTAACGTTGCTGCCATTGCTTTACAGCCTCTAGGAGATATCGCGGGCACAGCAGCAGCTGTGGTTGGTGGGACATCTACATTAATTGCTGGTGCAGGCGGGGCATTAATAGCGAGCACTTACGCGGGTACTTTGTACCCTTATCTAATAGCTTACTTTGTATTAAGTTTGTTGTCTTTAGCGCTTAGTGAGATTTCGCAAAGGGATTAAAGCTTTGCTTTGACTTGCCAGAGCGAATGTTCACTTTGCATGTATTTTTTTTCAAAAGCCGTTATTGGTGTTTCAGTTTTATACAAATCTAAAGAGACATTCTTAAGCCCTGCAATTTGTAGGGCTTGAGTGAACTCTTGTGCGTAAATATTCCAGTTAGTACGTAACTCAATATTTTTACTAATGGCGATTAATGAAGAAAAAGCAGGGTGCCCATGCCAACGGCGTTGAAGGTGTTTTGCTTTAGGCCAAGGGTTGGGGTAGAGTAAAAAATGCTGATCAAAATCCCAACTTTTTTGCTCCGCTAAGCGCCAAAAGTCGGTGCATTCTGAACGCAGTAAAATACAATTTTCGGCCAGCTTGTCGTTATCAGTTTTACTTAGTCGTTTATCAGATTGGTCTATGCCGATAACAAGGTGGTCTGGGTATTGGTTAGCTAAAAAACGGCTGCTCATGGCTGTGCCACAAGCGCTGTCTAAAATTACTTTAGGTTTATTATTTGTCAGCCAAAAATCGTAAGCCTCTTCAAAGCTAGTACGGTTATGTTGAGCAATTTGTTTTTCATAAGAGTGCGCAAGGTGTTTACTAACCGTATCCTCTAAGCTTTCGTGAGGGCCTTCTTGAGTAGAGCTAATGAGTTTGGCAGGTGTGAATGACATGCCTAGTCTATAAGGTGTTTATAAGCTAAATATTCTTCACTTTGCATTTCAATTAAACGACTAACAGCACGATCAAATTCAAAGGCTAAGAACTTGCCTGCATAAAGGTTTTCAGCTTCAGCTTCAGCACTCATAATAAGTTTAACCTTGTGGTCGTAAAGCACATCAAGCAAATTTAAAAAACGGCGAGCCGCATCTTTGCGCATGTCGTCAATAATAGGAATGTCACTAATAAAAACACTATGGTGTTCTTGCGCAATTTCCAAGTAGTCATTTTGTGAGCGATTTGTATCGCAAATGGAGTCAAAGTCAAACCAAATTGCGCCTTCGGCCTCTCCTAAAATAGCAATTTTATGGTTCTGCACTTCAATGAAGGTGTTGTTACTAGCTTCGCCTGTTGTAAGCGCAGAAAAAATTGTCTGCATCTTAGCAGCAGTTTTATCATTCAAGGGTGTGTGGTAGGTCTGATTTGTTTTTAATGTTAATAAGCGATAGTCAGTTTCATTGTCGATATTCAGAACGTGTGTATGAGTTTTAAGTTTCTCAATTGCGGGTACAAAACGCTCACGCTGCAAGCCATTTTTATATAAATCATCAGGTGGTCGATTAGATGTGGTAAGTAGTGTAATGCCACGGTCGAATAAGGCATTAAGTAAGCCACCTAAAATCATGGCGTCAGCAATATCGTTTACGTGAAACTCGTCAAGACATAGCACGTTAAAACGTTTGCTTAGCTTGTCAGCTATAGCATTCAAAGGGTCGCTAGTATTCTTCGATTTATGAAGCTCTTGATGAATAGTCTGCATAAAACGGTGAAAATGAACACGTTCTTTAAAAGGCGTTTCTAGGCATTCGAAAAAAATGTCCATTAACATGGTTTTGCCACGACCAACGCCACCCCACATGTAATAACCTTTAATAAGCTCATCCGTTTTTTTTCCGAAAATTGCAGACAAAAAGCCAGTTTTAGGGGGCGCTTTGTTATCTATGGCTTCTTGAAGCACATCAAGTTTAGCCATCATTTCAGACTGAACGGGGTCGTTTTGTAGATTAAATTCTTCTACACGTTGCAGGTAGAGTGCTGAGGGTTTCATATAAATAGTAGTGTGTTGTCTTTGTAAATAGCGTATATTTATTTTACACTTAAATATAAGGCAGAAAATAAAAACTGCTTACAAAACAAATAAATCATATTAAGAGAGTCTCATGTTTGGTGATAATTACATAAAAGTTGAAGTAGCTAAAACAATTCAAGGTTTATTCAGGGCGCGTGTTAACTTGTCACCTAATGTGGTGGCCTTTACAGAATATGATGAGCCTAGCGAATCGTGGCAAGAAAGCACCTGGCATGAAATGGGTAATCAAGTCATTCAATGGCAACAGCTCATGCTTGGGCTAGGCCTTAAGAAAGGTGACCATGTCTCAATTATGGCCGGTAACGGTAGAAACTGGGTGCGATTTGACCAAGCCGCTTTAGGTCTTGGGCTAGTTACGGTGCCTTTATATGTTGAAGATAGAGCAGATAACATTGCCTATATTATAGAAAATGCCGATGTTAAAGCTTTGTTTGTAGATGGTGATGAGCAATGGAGTGAATTGTTTGCTTGTAAAACACCTATGCCAAATTTAAAGCATATTATTTCATTCAGTGATATTGACGAAGCAAGTGTTAAAAAAGATAAGCGTTTACAGAATAGCTCGGCCTTATTAAAGCCAGTGGACTCAAGCTTAAGTCTTATAACTGAAGAAGTAGATTCTGAAAGTTTAGCGACAATCGTGTATACATCGGGCACAACAGGTAAGCCGAAAGGTGTAATGTTAAGCCATAAAAATATGTTGACCAATTCCGCATCAGCATTAAAGTGCGCACAAGTTGATGAAGATAATGTATTTTTATCATTTTTGCCTTTGTCGCATATGCTTGAGCGTTCGGCGGGATACTATTTGCCAGTGATGGCTGGTGCTTCAATTGCTTATACCCGTGGTATTGCACAATTAGGTGAAGATCTGATGATTATTAAGCCAACCATTTTGATTTCAGTGCCGCGTATTTATGAAAAAGTATTTGCAAAGATACAAGCTGGCTTAGAAGAGAAAAGTAAAATAGCACGTTTCTTATTTAATAAAGCAGTTAACGTTGGTTGGGAGCGATTTGAGTACCAACAAGGGCGTCGTTCATGGTTTCCGGGCTTATTGTTGTGGCCTTTATTAAACAAATTAGTAGCAGGAAAAATTCTAGCAAAGCTTGGTGGTCGTATGACTATCGCTATATCTGGGGGTGCGCCACTGCCGCCGGATATCGCAAAAGTGTTTATTGGCTTAGGTTTGCCACTACTACAAGGCTATGGCTTAACTGAAACAAGCCCTATTCTTACTGTTAATAGACCCGATGCAAATATCCCTCACAGTATTGGACAATCCGTACCTGGAGTTAGCCTACGTATTGCTGGTGGAGATGAACTGCAAGCCAAAGGCGACAACATTATGTTGGGTTACTGGAAGAATGAAAAAGCAACAACAGAAACATTTGAAGACGGTTGGTTGCAAACAGGCGATTGCGCGCGAGTGGATGACTTAGGTTATTATTATATTACGGGCCGTATTAAAGATATTTTAGTTTTGGCCAATGGTGAAAAAGTACCGCCAGCGGATATGGAAATGGCACTGGCTATTGAGCCATTATTTGAAAACGTATTAATTGTAGGCGAAGGTCGCTCACATATTACGGCTTTGATGACACTAGAAGAGGATGAGTGGGCTAAGTATAAAGCAAAACATGGTTTCACTGACAAAGACCTAGCGAGTAAAGAGTTCAAAGAAGCTATAGCAGAAAAAATTAGCGAACGACTAGCGCCTTTCCCAGGTTATGCCGTTGTTAAAGATTTTATAGTTTTAAATGAGCACTGGACGGTTGAAGGCGGTTTGGTAACACCTACTATGAAAGTGAAAAGACCTAAAGTTTTAGAAAAATATAGTAAAGAAATTGAAGAGATGTATGAAAATATTCTTAATCGCTACAAGAAATAAGTATTAAGAATATTGTTCAATAAGCAAGGCTTGTGTTTCATTCAAGGGTAAAGGTTTAGAGATAAAGTAACCTTGAATAAATTCACAACCTAGTTCTTTGAGCATTGAAAGCTGGGTGTCGGTCTCGACACCTTCTGCTATAACATCTAAGTTTAATGAGTCTGCTAGTTCTGTAATCGCAGTGGTAACTTTAAAAGAACTTTCATTTTTCATCATGTCGTGTACGAAGCTCTTGTCAATTTTAAGTGTGTCAACAGGCATTGAAATTAACCGTCCCAAAGATGAATAGCCTACGCCAAAATCATCAATGCTAATTTTAATGCCTATCTTCTTAAGGTTATTGAAAATATTAATCGTTTCATCATAGTTTTCCATAATGGTACTTTCAGTAACTTCAAGTTTAATTTGGGATGGTGCTATATCATGCTTCTCAATAAGCTCGATAATTTCTTCAGCTAATGATGGTCTACTAAAATGAATCGCAGATAGGTTAACGCTGATTGTAAGATTCTTAGTTTTAGGTAAATCTGCGTGAGCTTGCTTTAAAAAAGCACAACTCTTCTCTAAAACAATCAAATCGATTTCACGTACGACGCCAGTTTCTTCGGCAACGGGTATGAAAGCATCTGGCGATGTAAATCCTTGTGTAGGATGATTCCATCTGACTAAAGACTCGAAGCCTGTAATTTTACCTTCTTTTATAGAAAAAATAGGTTGATAGAAACATTCAAACTCATCATTACTAACAGCTCTGCGTAGGTCGTTTTCGAGCTCCATAACTTTAATCGCTTCTTTATGCATCTCAGCATCAAAGAAAGAGTAATTACCTTTACTGTTATTTTTAGAGTTATACATTGCAATGTCAGCATCGCGAACAATATCTTCAATACTTTTGTAAGTTGAATTACTTAATGCAA
>CAYZLE010000118.1:0-4977 GCA_964479305.1 uncultured Gammaproteobacteria bacterium
TAATAAGTGTAACGCAAAATATGCGAGTTTGCAGCGTTAAAGCCGTAAATTATGTAGCTTTACATTAAGTCTTTGTAATGACTTCTAGTACGAGTTTGGAGCCCAAGAAGGCAAGCAGTAAAAATACCATGCCCGTTAGCGTCAATTTAATGGCTTTTTTACCGCGCCAACCGAAGAAGCGGCGGCCCAGTAATAAAAATGCAAATACAAACCAAGCAATAATGGTGAAAACGATTTTATGCGTAAACCACTTTTCTATATCGATAAAGCCAATTGCTAAACCAGCACTTAATAAAACAAAGCCAACAAGTAGAGCGTTAAATAATAGTCTTTCTAGGCTTTGCAGTGAAGGTAGCGTGTTTAATAAAGAGCTGAATTTGTGATTTTTAACTTGCCAGTCTTTATAGGCAAATAAAATGGCAATAATAGAGGCGAAAGTTAAAATGCTGTAAGCACTTATCGATAGCAAAATATGCGTTTGGAGCGTGGGTGTTAATGTCAGAAATGACTGGCTACTGCTCGGCATAAAAACCGCAATAGCTGTAATTAATATGTTGATAGCTATAAAGCCAATTAAAATTTGTGTAGATGGCACAAATAAGGCAGTGCCAAAGCATAAAACAGTAATAATAAATGAGCAGACGAGAAGCGCATTCGTGAAATTAAGATTTAATTGGTGCTGGTCATTCCATAATATTTGCGAGAGCAATAAAGCCTGCATGCAAAGCCCGAACAAACCCGGTAGCAATGTACCTATTTGAACCTTGTAATTTGCGTCTGTGTTGTTTGATCTTGTGAATAAGATAATGCTGTTAGCTATTAAAAATAGGCTAATGGCAAATGCAGCAATAACGCTAAAGGCTAATATGAAGGTATTCATTACGGTTTTTATCAGCAAATTTTAAAAGTCTATACTATCATAGCTAAGTAAAATGCTCGTCGTCATATGAGAAATATGTCAAAATAAGCACTCTATTTAGTCAAATTATCGGTTTTTTATGTTTCAAGGTTTAAGCAGTCGTTTAACGCGTATATCTGAGTCAATGCAAGGTATTGGCCGTTTAACTGAAGACAATATTCAAAGTTCTTTAAGAGAAGTACGCATGGCCTTGCTAGAGGCTGATGTAGCCTTACCGGTTGTACGTTCTTTTGTTGAAGAAGTTAAAACGAAAGCGGCGGGTACTCAGGTTGTTAAAAGCATATCGCCGGGACAAGCTTTTATTAAAGTGGTTAACGATGCTTTAGTTGAGTTAATGGGCCATGAAAACCAAGCTCTTAATTTACAAAGTAAGCCACCTGTTGTGATTTTGTTAGCGGGTTTGCAAGGTGCTGGTAAAACCACAACGGCTGCTAAATTGGCTGTACATATTAAAGCGCAACATAAAAAGCGCGTTATGCTGGCAAGTTGTGACGTTTATCGTCCGGCTGCTATCGAGCAGTTAAAAAGCTTGGCAGAAAAAATAGACACACCATTTTTTGATGCCCAAGGTGATTCAAAGCCTTTAAGTATTGCTAAAAAAGCTCAGGAAGCCGCGGCAAATTCGATGTCAGATGTGTTGATCATCGATACGGCAGGTCGCTTGCATGTCGATGACGAGATGATGAGTGAGATTACTAGCTTGCATAAAGCGGTAGACCCGACAGAAACACTGTTTGTTGTAGATAGTATGACAGGCCAAGATGCGGCTAATACAGCTAAAGCATTCAACGATGCTCTAGACCTAACAGGTGTTATCTTAACGAAAGTAGACGGTGATGCTCGTGGTGGTGCTGCTCTGTCGGTTAACTACATCACTGGCAAGCCTATTAAGTTTATCGGTGAAGGTGAAAAAACCGATGCTTTGAGTTTGTTTCACCCAGAGCGTATTGCTTCTCGCATATTAGGTAAGGGTGATGTCGTTAGCTTGGTGGAAGAAGCGCAAGATAATTTTGATATCGCTAAATCTGAAAAGCTCGCTAAGAAAATTAAAAAAGGCCGAGGTTTAGATTTAACGGACTTACGAGAGCAACTTACCACCATGCAAAATATGGGTGGTATGAGTGCCATGATGGATAAACTGCCGAATATGCCGGGCATGAATATGGCTGCTATGCAGAAAAATGTAGATGAGAAGCAATTTACACGAATGATTGCGGTAATCGACTCGATGACTCCGGCTGAGCGAAAAAAACCAGAGTTGCTAAATGGCTCTCGTAAGCGCCGAATATCGTCAGGTTCTGGTACACAAATTCAAGATATTAACCGTTTGTTAAAACAGCACAAACAAATGGGAAAAATGATGAAAAAGATGAAAGGCAAGGGTATGGAAAAGCTAATGAGCAAATTTGGCGGTGGAATGCCTTCTTTATAAGAAATAATCACTTAGATGTCATTGTAAAAGTGAAATCTACGCTGTAAGCTATACAAACGTGGGATGGACTCTGATGTTATTGCATGTAAATGAGGTAAATAATGAGTAAGGGTCAGATGAACAAGTTAACTGATGATGCTAAACGCATATTCGAAGAATCTGCTGAATATGCAAATTCTATTCGCGATGTTACATCGCTTTCTTCACCATCTTCTCAATCAGATGTTTGTGAAGACGACTTTGTTTTGGTTCTCGATGACCAATCCACTGGTTTAAAGCTATTCACACAAATTTTATTAAACATGGACAAGAGATTAGATGTTCATGGTTTTACTAATCCTCATACTGCCCTTGAAGCGGCAAAAATTCGCAGGCCTGCTCTAGTTATTAGTGACTACAAAATGCCAGAGATGGATGGTGAAGATTTCATCAAACATTTTCGTAGTTTGCCAGGTTGTGAAGATATTCCTCTAATTGTTGTTACCGTCTGCGAAGACTTAGATGTTCGGTATAAAGTTTTAAAAGCGGGTGCAACTGACTTCTTGATGCGACCACTGGATCATAATGAGTGTCGAGCTCGTTGTGAGAACCTGCTTAAATTAAGTCGCCACCAAAGACAAATTGCAAACAAGCAGGTTGAGCTAGAAGAAAAAGTTAAGCAAGCTACAGAAGAAATTTTCTTACGTGAACAAGAAACACTTATGCGTCTAGCGCGTGCAGGTGAATACCGTGACCAAGAAACCGGAATGCATGTTGTGCGTATGGCTAAGACATCAGCTTTAATAGCGCGAAGTCTTGGTTTAAGCGAAGATGAGTGCCATGAAATTGAACTCGCAGCGCCTATGCATGATATTGGCAAGATTGGTATTACGGATACTATTCTTCTAAAAGAAGGTAGGTTGACTGACGATGAACGCGAAATAATGAAAACGCATGCTGAAATTGGTTACGAGATATTAAACGGTAGTGACTCCAAATATATTCAACTCGGCGCTGATATTGCACTTCGCCATCATGAAAAATGGGATGGTACAGGTTACCCTGGTGCATTAGCAGGGAAGGACATTCCACTGCCTGCTCGTATAGTTGCTATTGCAGACGTTTATGATGCCTTGTCATCTAAACGTCCATATAAAGAAGCGTGGGACCTAGATGATGCCCGTAAATTAATTGTTGAGGAGTCTGGTAAACACTTTGACCCTAAGTGCGTAGACGCTTTTATTGATAAGTATGATGAAATTAAACTGCTAAGGCAGCAATACCCTGATTAATCAACACTTAAACAAATTCTCGATAAAAATGGATTTTACAAAAATAAAAAAACAACTATTAGCGCCTAAGTACTCTGAGGCGAAGAATGAGTGGGAGCAGGGTGTTTTAAGAATTATTATTGTAGGTCTTTTTCTTTCCTATTATGTATTCTTAAATTTTTCTAAAGGCGTTGTTTTTAGCGGTATCAATATCACGCTTATCTTGTTAGTTTATTTGTTTATTTCAGTTTTGTCTTTTGCCACGGTCTATTTCTGGCCGAAACATAATCCAAATAGAATCTATTTTCACATGCTTGGCGATGCCTTTTGCCCAACTTGTATTCTTGTTATTGGTGGTGAAACAAGTGTAATTGGTGTCGTCGTATATTTATGGATAATTTTAGGCAACGGTTTTCGTTTTGGTAATAAGTACTTGTTAATTTGTACCTTAGTTTCAGTCGTGGGTTTAGTGTGCGTGGGTTCTTTCTCGTCATATTGGCAGCAACACCCATCCTGGATTATTACAAGCTTTGCTTTAATTATTGTCGTGCCTGGATATACGGCTAAATTATTGAAAAACCTTTATCAGGCAATTGAGTCAGCTAAGCAAGCCAATAGAGCTAAAACTGAATTTCTTTCAAATATGAGTCACGAATTACGTACTCCTTTGAACGGTGTTATTGGCGCCAGTGGCATTTTATTAAATTCAAAATTAGATATTAAACAGAAAGATTTGGCTGAAACTATACATTTTTCAGCCAATGCGCTTTTAGATCAAATACAAGACGTTTTAGATTTTTCTAAAATTGAAGAGCAAAGGCATGAGGTAGTTAACGAAGAATTTAATTTGTCAGACGTTGTTTCAGGTGTCTACAGTATGTTCCAGCATGAAGTAAAGGCTAAGGGTCTGGCTTTTAATGTTCGTGTTAACCCAGAAGTAAAAAATTACTTATATGGGGATGTATCAATTGTTAGGAAGGTTCTCATTAACTTTATTGGTAATGCAATAAAGTTCACTCACTTAGGCTCCATTACAATAGTTGTTGAAGGTTTGAATGTTGGCGGTCGTTATCATCTCAAGTTTATAGTTGTTGATACAGGTATTGGTATAAAGGAATCTAAGCAAGCATCCATTTTTAAACGTTTTACTCAAGCAGATGAAAGCACTACTCGTGCCTATGGCGGAACAGGTTTAGGAACAACCATTGCTAAAGAGTTAGTAGAGTTTGCTGGTGGTGAGGTGGCGTTGAAGAGTATTGAGGGTGAAGGCTCATCATTCTCATTTCAGATGCCTTTCGAAATTTCTGAAACCGAAGATGACATAGCTAAAATTATTGCCGATGGCAGAAAAATAGCTTGTTTTGTTGATAATGAAT
>CAYZLE010000119.1:0-4907 GCA_964479305.1 uncultured Gammaproteobacteria bacterium
CACCAACCGCAAAAACAGTGGAACCAAGCTTTAGCCACTTTAGGCGCAATGTGCAAAAAGCATAATGTAGATCTAATTAGTATTGGTAACGGCACAGCATCGCGTGAAACCGACAAACTCGCCAGCGAATTAATCGGCCTAATGCCCGAAGCTAAAATGACGAAAATTGTAGTGAGCGAAGCAGGTGCATCGGTTTACTCAGCATCTGAACTTGGCGCAAAAGAATTCCCAGATTTAGACGTAACCATTCGTGGCGCGATTTCAATTGCACGTCGCTTACAAGATCCGCTCGCTGAACTGGTAAAAATTGACCCTAAAGCCATTGGTGTAGGTCAATATCAGCACGACGTTAACCAAGTAAAACTAGCGCGTAGTCTAGATAACGTTGTAGAAGATTGTGTAAATGCCGTAGGCGTTGATGTAAACATGGCGTCGGCTGCTTTACTCAGCTACGTATCAGGTTTAAGCCCCGCTTTAGCCGCTAACATTGTTGCCCACCGCGAAACCAATGGCGCATTCCCAAGCCGTAAAACGCTTTTAGATGTCCCTCGCCTAGGCGAAAAAGTATATGAACAAGCCGCAGGTTTCTTAAAAGTGCAGGGCGCAAACCCGCTAGATGCGTCAGCGGTTCACCCAGAGTCATATGAACTGGTAGAAAGCATAGCTAAAAATAACCAGCGTGATGTTAAAAGCATTATTGGTGACGGTACATTCTTAAAACAGCTGTCAGCTAAAGACTATACCAATGAAACAGTAGGCGAATTAACTGTTAAAGACATTATTGCCGAACTTGAAAAACCCGGCCGTGATCCGCGCCCTGAATTTAAAACAGCCGAATTTAAAGATGGCGTAGAAAAAGTCAGCGACCTTAAAGAAGACATGATTCTTGAGGGCGTAGTCACCAACGTTACCAACTTTGGTGCTTTCGTTGACGTGGGTGTTCACCAAGATGGCTTAGTGCATATTTCAGCCTTGGCTAATACTTTTGTTAAAGACCCTCGTACAGTGGTTAAAGCGGGCGACGTAGTTAAAGTAAAAGTAATGGAAGTTGATGTGCAGCGAAAACGTATTGGCTTGTCTATGCGTTTAGATGACGACAGCCGTGATGCCGCCGCCGACCGAGATAACAAAACATCTGGTAAACGGCCGGTATCAAAAGCGCGTTCATCGCAGCCTCGCAAAGCTAAGCGTAAAGAAGAACCCGCACCGCAGGGCGCAATGGCCGATGCTTTGTCTGCCTTACTGAAAAAATAAGGCTATACTGTCTAATAAAGTTTTAAAGGGCATAAAATGGAATTAGAAAAGCAGTTAAGTCACGAACAAGCCAGAGTAGTCGCCTGTTTAATGGAAAAACAGTTGGCTACACCTAATAACTATCCTTTAACCTATAACTCACTGTTATTAGCCTGCAATCAAAAATCTAACCGCGAACCGGTTATGCATTTAACAGAGGGTCAAGTTAAGCATATCGTTAGCGAGTTAGAAGAACTTGCATATGCAAGAGTAGAAATTGGCGATCGCGCCGACAAAATATTTCACAAAGCTCCTGGCGCATTTAATGCCACACGCGAACAACAAGCCGTACTGGCTATGCTTATGTTGCGTGCACCGCTTACCCTTAACGATATTAAAGCACGCACCGAAAAAATGGTGAGCTTCGAATCTATCGATGCCGTACAAGAATGCGTGGAAAGCCTAGTTAACAGACGAACACCCCTGGCCATTCTTATACCCAAGGGCGCAGGCCGACGCGAAGACCGTTACACCCACATTGTGTGCGGCGAGCCAGACTTACAAGAAATTGAATCAGCTATTAAAGAAAATGCACATCCCGCTTCAAGCAGCAAAGCCGGCAAAGTGGATGAGCTAGAACTACGTATAAGTGAACTAGAGAACCGAATTGCAGAGCTGGAGAAAAAAGCGTAAATAATTGTCTGTCAGCCTTTGTTCTTGCCTAAATACTGCTTATACTCGTAATCACTACTTGGAGGCAATATGACACAACTATATAAAGGTAATGCCCTTAGCGTTGATCTCGCTAAAAACGGTATCGCCACACTTTGTTTCGATCATCAAAAGAATTCAGTTAACAAATTCGATCGTGAAACGGTAAACGACCTAGAACAAGCCGTAGAAGCTCTAACTAAATCAAAAGCCCAATCTAAAATTCAAGGCTTAAAAATCACATCAGGCAAAAAGACCTTTGTTGTCGGTGCCGACATTACCGAATTTGGCGAAATGTTCGCGCAGTCCGAAAAAGACCTCATCGCAACACTCGCTCGCATTAACTCAATTTTCAGCCAAGTAGAAGACCTACCATTTCCAAGTGTTGCCTGTATTAATGGCATTGCGCTAGGCGGTGGTTTAGAAATTACCCTTTGTGCCGACTTCCGCATAATGACCCCTCAAGCTAAAGTAGGCTTGCCAGAAACCAAGCTAGGCATATTCCCAGGCTTTGGTGGTTCAGTTCGCTTACCGCGTATTGTCGGTGTAGATATCGCTGCCGAATGGATAGCAATGGGATCAACTAACGGTTTTGAAAAAGCCCTAAAAGAAGGTGTAGTTGATGCCGTAGTAGAGCAAGACAAGCTTGAAGAAGCTGCCGAGCATTTATTACAACAATGCATCGAAGGCAAAATTGATCACCTTGCTAAACGCCAAGAAAAACTAGAGCCTATTAAACTGCCAGAAATCGAGCAGAAAATGGCATTCTCAACTGCAGCTGCAGTTGTGTTCTCTAAAGCAGGTAAACATTACCCAGCGCCTAATAAAGCTATCGAAGTTATGCAGGCTCACGCAAACCTAAACCGCGATGAAGCCCTAAAAGTAGAAATTGAAGGCTTTGTAGAAGTTGCACGTGGTTCAGTGGCTAAATGTCTAATTGGAATATTCCTTAACGACCAAATGCTTAAAAAGCAGGCCGAGGCTTACCAGGCAAATGCCCAAGACGTTAATCAAGCCGCCGTACTCGGTGCTGGCATTATGGGTGGCGGTATTGCTTACCAGTCAGCCTATAAAGGCACACCTATTATCATGAAAGACATTCGTGACGATGCGCTAGACCTTGGCTTAAACGAAGCCAATAAACTACTAGGCAAACAAGTTAAGCGCGGCAAAATCGACATTAAGAAAATGGGCGGCATTCTTGCCAATATTCGTCCTACCTTAAACTACGGCGACTTCAGCAATGTAAATATCGTAGTAGAAGCCGTTGTTGAAAACCCAAAAATTAAAGCCGCTGTTTTAAGCGAAGTTGAAGGCGAAGTGAGTGAAAATACTATCCTTGCTTCAAACACATCAACCATCTCTATTACACAGCTAAGCAAATCATTAAAACGCCCAGAAAACTTTGTGGGTATGCACTTCTTTAACCCCGTGCATAAAATGCCACTAGTAGAAGTTATTCGCGGCGAAAAAAGTAGCGATGCAGCCATAGCAACAACCGTTGCTTATGCAAACGCAATGGGTAAAAAGCCTATCGTTGTTAACGACTGCCCGGGCTTTTTAGTTAATCGCGTACTCTTCCCTTACTTTGCAGGCTTTAACTTATTGATGCGCGACGGTGCAGACTTTGTAGCCGTAGATAAAGTAATGGAAAGCTTTGGTTGGCCAATGGGGCCGGCTTACTTGCTAGACGTTGTAGGCTTAGACACAGCTAGCCACGCAGCCGAAGTAATGGCCGAAGGCTTCCCAGATCGTATGGGTATCACCTACGAAACCGCAGCAACGCTTATGTATAAAAATGAGCGCCTAGGGCAAAAGAACGACGTTGGTTTTTACCGTTATGAGCTAGACCGTAAAGGTCGTCCAAAGAAAACGCCAGACGAAGAAACCTACAAGCTGCTTAAAGGCAAAGTTGAACCACAAAAAGAGTTCGACAAACAAGACATCACACTACGCATGATGCTGCCATTTATAACCGAAACCATTCGCTGCCTAGAAGACAACATTGTCGCCACAGCACAAGAGGCCGACATGGCAATGATTTACGGTTTAGGTTTCCCTCCTTTCCGGGGCGGGCCACTTAAACATGTCGACGAAGTAGGCGCAGCTAAAGTTGTCGCACTATGCGAAAAATACGAACATCTTGGCGAGCTATACAAAGCGCCAGAATTGCTTAAAAAAGTGGCGGCAGATAAAACCACTTTCTATGCACTAACATCGGTGGAGAAATAACATGAGTTTACAAAATAAAGACGTAGTCATCGTAGACGCTATTCGTACACCAATGGGTAAATCACGCAACGGCATGTTCCGTCACGTACGTGCCGAAAAGCTATCAGCCGAACTTATGATAGCCCTGCAAGCACGTAACCCAAACTGGGACGTAAACGAAACCGAAGACGTCATCTGGGGTTGCGTAAACCAAACCAAAGAACAAGGTTGGAACATCGCACGTTACGCCAGCTTACTCGCCAACATGCCTCGCCACATTGCAGGCCAAACCGTAAACCGCCTATGTGGTTCATCTATGCAAGCACTGCACACAGCTGCGCAAAGCATCATGACCAACAACGGCGATGTATTCGTTATCGGCGGCGTAGAGCACATGGGTCACGTTGCTATGGATCACGGCATCGACTACAACCCCGAGTCAGCAAAAAACACAGCCAAAGCCTCAAACATGATGGGCATGACAGCCGAAATGCTAAGCCGCGTGCATGGCATTAGCCGTCAAGCGCAAGACGAATTCGCCGTGCGCTCACATAAGCTAGCATGGGAAGCAACAGAGCAAGGCCGTTGGTCAAACGAAATCGTGCCTATCGAAGGTCACAATGCCGATGGCTTCAAAACGCTATGCGAGATTGACGAAGTGATTCGCCCAGGTACAAATCTAGAAAAACTAGCTACCCTACGCCCAGTGTTCGACCCAGTAAATGGCTCAGTAACCGCAGCAACATCATCAG
>CAYZLE010000120.1:0-4806 GCA_964479305.1 uncultured Gammaproteobacteria bacterium
CCCTGCAAAGGTCGTATCCACGTATTTAAGTCTTGTTCAGACAGTTCTACCTCTAACTGTTGAAGACAGCTAGTCCACGCTGCTGATGACACAGAAGCATTCTCCCAAATTATTATGATTTTTTGCAGATAAGTTAGCAGATTTGCTAACTATCGCTTTTCAGGTTCGATTATGCGTGATTTTAAAAAAGTTATCCACAGCTAAAAAGGCTTATTTTAAAAAATCTCGTATAATTTTCCACGCTAGCTTTTTATCTTGCAAGTTCATCGCAGCATAGGCCGGGCTAGTGGAAGGAAGGCTAATCAAAGCCTTACCAGCAAGTAAGTCTTTGTTATTAGGAAGAAATGATTGTCTAAAAATTTTTTCTGCCGCTTTGCCGTTAAATATAATCGTTGATATATCAGGCGCATAAGCAAATAACTTAGCAAAATCATTTAAAACCATGCTCTTAGTATCAATATTGCTGTCTAAACTACCTTTGCGTTCGCAAGATGCGAGAACATCCCAAAGCGCAACACCTTCGCTCTTTAAGACTTGTAAACGTTTTTCATAAAAAGAAGTATTTTGTGTTTTGTCTAAATGAATAGTAAACAGCTCTTCCATAATGCTCCAAAAAGCATTGCGAGGGTGAGCATAATATTTTTGCTCATTTAAAGACTTAATTCCTGGCATTGAGCCCAAAATTAACACCTTCGCCTTAGGGTTCGCCTCAAAACTAAAGCCAGAAACAGGTTTGATACTTTGATTCATAATAAAGTGTAAATAATTACCTAATATAGTGCGTAACTGTTTGACTTTTAGCTCGCTTCAGCCTATTATGCGCGGCTCTTTGAAGCCACCTCGTCATACACATGCTTATAAGCATTTTAGCAGCGAGAAAGGCTAAATTTAATATTATTTAGGTGTAGTGATGAAACGTACTTATCAACCAAGCAAACTTAAACGCGCTCGTACTCACGGTTTCCGTGCAAGAATGGCAACGCGTGGTGGCAGAGCTGTATTAGCTGCTCGTCGTTCAAAAGGCCGTAAAAGCCTAACAGTTTAAAATCTCTAGTTTGCACTCTCAAAGTGTAAATACCTATCTTAGAGACTGGCGAATTCTGACACCTGCTGACTACCAGCAGGTGTTTAATTCTGCAAAAGCCATAAAAACCTCAACTCTAACTATATTATATAAGCCCAATACTCTTGGTCATCCGCGTATCGGTATGGCAGTTAGTAACAAGCACAGCAAAAATGTAGTTAATCGTAACCGTGTAAAACGTGTAATACGCGAATATTTTCGACAAAATTTACGAGAAATTGGTAATCTAGACCTCGTCGTTTTATCCAAGCCGGGTATGGCCAAAAAAACTAATGCTCAAATAACAGATGCGCTCGAACACTTCAAAAAACAGCTCGAAAAAAAATTGGCTAAGTAAGCTTATAAGCTTGCCGTTTTTAGGCCTAATTTCGCTGTATAGGTACGGCATAAGTCCAATGCTGCCAAAATCTTGCCGTTATTATCCAACTTGTTCGGAATATACATACGATGCTATCAAAAGTCATGGTATATTGCGTGGCGTTGTATTAGGTGCGAAGCGTATTTTGTCATGTCACCCTTGGTCAAAAGGTGGATATGATCCGGTTCCTGATTTACCTGATCAACAAGGCTTAAAAGACTCTTGCGACACAGAAAAGTCAAAAGCAACAAAAACACATTGTTCACATCAACATATTTATAAGGCTCACAAAAATGGGTGATTTACGTTTATTTGGTTTTATCTCTTTAGCTTGTATAACATTATTATTAACACAAGCATGGCAAGCAGACTATGGCGACAAGCCAGCAGAAGCTGTTGAAGCATTAACAGACAACACAGTTAACGCAAACAATGCCGCACCTGTTTTAACACCAACTGCGCCTGGCACATCACAAGCACAACCTGCTTTGCAGCCAATATCAAATACAAGCGCAGCCCCATCAGCGCCGATTGTTGCTAGCCAAACGCAAGCAAGCTCGGGCCAAGTAAGTATTGCGAATGATGTATTAAAACTAAAAGTTAATTTACGCGGTGGCGATATCGTTAATTCTGATCTTCTTAAATACCCACTAACATTAGAAGACAGCACCCCTATTACATTATTAGATGATACGAAGCGTCGCTTTTTTAAAGCAGTTAAAAATACCGTATTTTCTTACCCATCTGGCCCAGTAAGCACAGGCAAGTTTGATTACAAAGTTGCACAACAAACTGCAAACAGCGTGACCTTATTTTGGGAAAGTAATAACAGCCCAGGTTTACGTTTAGAAAAAACGATTGGTTTTAAAGACAATACCTATGAGATTGTTGTTAAAGACAAAGTGATTAACCAAACCAACGGTAGTTTTAAAGTTAAAAGTAAACGTGAGCTAGTGCGCGTTTATAATGAAGATGACCATAAGCAAGGCTTCACACAAACCTTTACCGGCGGTGTTTTTCATAACCAAGAAGACAAGTACGAAAAGTTCAACATGAAAGAACTTAGCCAAGGCGAACTTGACCGCGAATCAAGCCAAGCCTGGGGCGCTATGATTCAGCACTACTTTGGAACAGCATGGGTTCCTGCTGAAGCAGAAACAAATAAATACTACAGCGACGGCGACAACAACGACGACGGTTACCGCTACACAATAGGTTTTATTTCAAATGAAAAAGAAGTAACAGCTGGCACCGTTTATGAAAATACAAGCTCATTATATGTTGGCCCTAAAACAGAAGAAAATTTAGAGCCAGTTGCTGAAGGTCTATCGCTTATTGTTGACTACGGTATTTTCACACCCATTTCACAGCCACTTTTTAAAGCGCTTAAGTTTATCCATTCTTATGTTGGTAACTGGGGTTGGGCAATTATTTTACTAACCTTCGGTATTAAACTACTGTTCTTCTACCCGTCTCAAATTAGTTACAAGTCAATGGCGAAAATGCGCCAAGCTCAACCGCAAATGGAAGCTATTCGTAACCGATTTAAAGACGACCGTCAGCGCCAAGGTAAGGCAATGATGGAACTGTATAAGAAAGAAAAAATTAACCCGGCATCAGGTTGTTTACCAATGCTAATTCAAATGCCAATCTTTATTTCTTTATACTGGGCATTACTAGAAAGCGTTGAATTGCGCCAAGCACCTTGGGCGCTTTGGATTAAAGATTTATCAGCAAAAGATCCTCTATACATCTTGCCACTGATAATGGGTGTAACAATGTTCATTCAGCAAAAGCTGAACCCACAACCAACAGATCCAATTCAAGCAAAAATGTTTACCTACTTACCGGTAGTGTTCACAGTGTTCTTTATGTTCTTCCCAGCAGGTTTAGTACTGTACTGGATTACAAACAACATCTTAACCATCGCTCAGCAATGGTACATTTATAAGTTTGTTGTAAAAACAAAATAAATAAAAAAGCTATATGCCTAAAAACGATACTATCGCCGCCATTGCCACAGCACCAGGTAAAGGCGGCGTAGGTATTATTCGAGTATCAGGCCCGCAAACCGAACAAGTTTGCCAAGCTTTATTTGAAAAGAAACTTACACCTCGTCACGCGCACTACTTACCTTTTAAAAGTGTAGATAAAAAAAACATCTACGACAAAGGTATAGCACTCTATTTTTCAGAACCCAATTCATACACAGGTGAAGACGTATTAGAACTTCAAGGCCATGGTGGCCCAGTAGTTTTAAATATGCTCCTTAAAGAAATACTCGCTATTAAAAACACGCCTGTACGTTTGGCAGAGCCCGGTGAATTTACACAGCGCGCTTACCTAAACGACAAAATGGATTTAGCTCAAGCAGAAGCTGTTGCCGACCTTATAGAAAGTAGTTCTGAACAAGCAGCAAAAGCCGCAGCAAAAAGTTTAAGCGGTACATTTTCAGAAGCCGTTTATGAACTCTTAAGTAAACTAACTTACGTAAGAATATATTTAGAAGCCGCCTTAGATTTTCCTGAAGAAGAAATAGATTTTCTAGCAGACAAAGAGTTACAAGAAAGAATCAATCAACTAGAAAACGAACTGGCGGCAATTAAAAACAACGTTCGCCAAGGCCAACTAATTAAAGACGGAATGACCGTAGTTATTTTGGGCCAACCTAATGCCGGAAAAAGTAGTTTACTTAATCAGCTTACAGGCAACCAAAGTGCAATTGTAACTGACATTGCTGGAACAACCCGCGACGTACTACGTGAACATATTCATATCGATGGCCTGCCTTTACACATAATTGATACCGCCGGTTTAAGAGAAACAACAGATCAAATAGAACAAGAAGGTGTGAAGAGAGCTTGGAAAGAAGTAGAAAAAGCTGATCGCATTTTATTATTAATTGATAAAGAAAAAGGCTTTAGTGAAGCTGAACAAAAAATTATAAAACAGTTACGCGGTGACAGCGAAGACAACCCTATCCCTATTGATTTTATTTATAACAAAATAGATCAACAAAAAGAAAAAGCATTTATAGAACAGAAAAAACACGGTGTAGAAATTGGCTTGTCTGCATTGACAGGTGAAGGCATAAACTTGCTTACTCAACACCTAAAAGAAAGCATGGGCTTTGAGCAAAGTAACGAAACATTATTTAGTGCGCGTCAACGACACATGGACGCACTAGTAAAAATTGAAGAGCATATTGCAATAGCAATACAACAATTTAAAAATAATGCCGCAGAATTGTCAGCAGAAGAATTGCGCTTAGCGCAAGAACAGTTAGCGAGTATTACCGGCGAGTTTCACAGCGACGACTTACTGGGTGAAATATTCTCAGGCTTTTGTATTGGCAAATAAACTA
>CAYZLE010000121.1:0-4764 GCA_964479305.1 uncultured Gammaproteobacteria bacterium
ACTCTGAGAGAACGGATTTACAGTCCGTCGCCTTTAACCACTCGGCCACCCCTCCTCAAGGTGAGGCGCGAATTCTCCATGAATTTGAATGATCAGTCAACACCACTTTGCACTTTTTTATAAATATTTTAGTATTTTTTTAATCTTATTTCAGGCAACAATGAAAACACCACTCTTAGAGGACAATATGCGACAAATAAAGTAGAATGCGCCTTTTATTCAAACACATATATTAAGGTCTACATGAACGTTCTTATCATTGGCGGCGGCGGTCGCGAACATGCTCTAGCGTGGAAAGCAGCTCAATCACCTTTATCTGAAACTATTTTTGTCGCACCTGGCAATGCCGGCAGCGCATTAGAAGATAGTATTGAAAATATCGATATCTCAGCAACGGATATCCCTGCTTTAATTACCTTTGCCAAAGAAAATAACGTTGGACTGACTATTGTTGGCCCTGAAGCCCCCTTAGTATTAGGTGTGGTTGACGAGTTTCAAGCCAATGACCTTGCTATATTTGGCCCTACTCAAGCAGCTGCGCAACTCGAAGGTTCTAAAGCGTTCTGTAAAGATTTTTTAGCTCGCCATAAAATACCAACAGCCGAATACGAGACTTTTACTGAAATAGCGCCGGCCAAGGCCTATATTGACGAAAAAGGCGCTCCTATTGTAGTAAAAGCTGATGGCCTAGCCGCAGGTAAAGGCGTTATCGTTGCGCAAACTATTGACGAAGCCAAAGACGCAGTAGACGACATGTTAGCTGACAACAAGTTTGGCGATGCAGGTAGCCGCGTGGTTATTGAAGAGTTTTTATCAGGCGAAGAAGCCAGCTTTATTGTAATGGCTGACAATAGCGACGTACTAGCTATGGCCAGCTCGCAAGACCATAAAGCCCGCGATAATGGCGACAAAGGCCCTAACACTGGCGGCATGGGTGCATATTCTCCAGCCCCTGTTGTTACTCCAGCTATGCATCAAGGTATTTTAGACGACATTATTTATCCAACTGTTGAAGGCATGATTGCTGACGGCATTCCTTACTCTGGCTTTTTATACGCTGGCGTAATGATTGATAAAAACGGCAAACCTAAAACACTAGAATTTAACTGTCGCTTTGGCGACCCTGAAACACAGCCTATTATGATGCGCCTAGAGTCAGACCTTGTTGCACATTGCTTGGCAGCCATTAAGGGCACACTAAAAGACGAAACGGCTCAGTGGAGCAGTAAAAGCAGCGTTGGCATTGTTCAAGCTGCTGGCGGCTACCCTTTTGACTACGACAAAGGCGATGTAATTAGCGGTATTACGGATGCCGAAGTCAATGGCGCCAAAGTATTCCATGCCGGCACTAAATCTGTAGATGGCGACATTGTTACCGCTGGCGGCCGCGTACTGTGTACTGTTGCACTTGGCGACTCGGTTAGCGAAGCGCAAGAACGCGCTTACGAAGCAGTTAACAAAATTAGCTGGAAAAATGTTTATCTTCGCACTGATATTGCTTATCGTGCTATTGAGCGTGAGAAACAATCTTAGAAACCGAATGAAATATAAGTCACTACTAATATCAGTTTTACCAATCTGGGCATTACTAAGCGCCTGTTCCAGTCAGCCGCTTAGCCAGCCGTTTAGCCAGCCGCTTAACAAGACAGACCCACTGAAAGCCGAAACGACAACATCAAATACGTTTCATGTGCCGGCCATGTCACTCAAATCTGTAGATACCAACATAATTACAGAACTGCTTAAACCTAAAGACTCACCTTTGTCTATTATATATAAAGGCTCAGCACTCCCCTCTTTATCTGACGCGGTATTCAGCACAATAGATAACCAAGGCATTATTCGACTTTCAAAGAATATAAACGGCACAAATATCTCTAAGGATATTCTCAACATCCCCGTTAAAGCCGACTACTTTGCTAGTGACAAGCAAGGTGAAATCTATCTAATTACAAAACAGCCTAAAGCTTATAAGTTTGTACCCATAAATTAATATACAAAATAAGCAGACACAAAAAAGCCCGCACATAGCTATATGTAGCGGGCTTTTTATTTTTACAATCAGTCTTTCTAGCGTTTCATCGCGTCAAAGAACTCATCGTTAGTTTTTGTTTGCTGCATACGTGCCAGCATAAACTCAATAGCTTCAATTTCATCCATTGGGTGTAATACCTTACGTAGAATCCACATTTTTTGCAGCTCTTCAGGATCCGTGAGCAATTCTTCACGGCGCGTACCCGAGCGGTTAATGTTGATGCCTGGGAATACACGCTTTTCAGTAATGCGGCGATCCAAGTGAATCTCCATATTACCTGTACCTTTAAATTCTTCGTAAATCACTTCGTCCATCTTAGAACCCGTGTCGATAAGTGCAGTAGCAATAATAGTCAGGCTTCCACCCTCTTCAATATTACGTGCAGCACCAAAGAAACGCTTAGGTCTATGTAGCGCATTAGCATCCACACCACCTGTTAAAACTTTACCCGAAGACGGAGCCACTGTGTTGTAGGCACGAGCAAGACGTGTAATAGAGTCAAGCAAGATAACAACATCTTTCTTGTGCTCAACTAAACGCTTAGCTTTTTCAATTACCATTTCAGCAACTTGAACGTGACGGCTTGCAGGCTCATCAAATGTTGATGAAACCACTTCACCGCGAACCATGCGCGACATTTCCGTTACTTCTTCTGGACGTTCATCAATCAACAGTACGATTAAGTAGCAGTCTGGATTGTTGTGCGTAATGCTTTGTGCGATATTTTGTAGCATGATCGTCTTACCAGCCTTAGGTGGTGAAACAACCAAAGCACGCTGACCTTTACCAATTGGTGAGGCAATATCAATAATTCGTGCGGTAATATCTTCTGAAGAACCATTACCCATTTCAAGCTTCATACGATCTTGTGGGTGTAATGGCGTTAAGTTTTCAAATAAAACTTTGTTTTTAGAGTTCTCTGGCTTATCAAAGTTAATTTCATCAACTTTAAGTAGCGCAAAGTAGCGTTCACTATCTTTCGGTGGGCGAATCTTGCCCGATACTGTGTCACCTGTACGCAGGTTGAAACGGCGAATTTGGCTTGGCGATACATAAATGTCATCTGGACCAGCTAAATACGAACTGTCTGCAGAACGTAGGAAACCGAAGCCGTCTTGTAATATTTCTAAAACGCCTCCACCAAAAATATCTTCACCGCTTTTTGCGTGATGCTTAAGGATGGCGAAAATCATGTCTTGCTTGCGCCAGCGCGCAATATTGTCCATACCCATGCCTTGAGCGACTTCAATCAGCTCAGCAGCAGGTTTCTTTTTTAATTCGGTTAAATGCATAGCTACTTTTATGAAATTTTATTGAAAGAATAGAAGAGCGGAACTCTTAAGGAAAAGTTATAAAGGAATTTTATCCAAGGATTATTGCCGCCAACAGGATGTTGCAGCAAAAGTAAGTTTACACAGATTTTATAAAGTGTCCAGCGATAATGCCAAAAAACCTGACTTTATCGCTGTACAGAAGGGTTTAACTCGTTTTATTAGATATTGCTATCGATAAACGCTGTTAATTGAGACTTTGAAAGTGCGCCAACTTTAGTTGCTACAACTTCACCGTCTTTAAAGATCATTAATGTTGGAATACCACGAATACCGAACTTAGGCGGTGTATCTGTGTTTTCATCAACATTTAGTTTAGTGATTTTAATTTTATCACCGTACTCAGCTGAAATTTCATCCAGGATAGGCGCAATCATTTTACATGGCCCACACCACTCAGCCCAATAATCAACCAATACTGGTGTTTGCGCTTGTAATACTTCTGATTCGAAGGTTGCATCTGTAATATAGACTATTTGATCACTCACTGTGTTTCTCACTTAAATTTATTTAATTAAACAACAAATACATCTTGTATTTGCTCTCTTGCCCTATTAATGGGGACTAGCTTGATATTTTCAAGCCTTATATAAGCTAGTTTTTTCAAGTAGCGACATATATTATACAAAATATAGTACCACTAAGGCAAAAACTAGAAAGGTTCTAGATTAAAACTAATGAGCTTGGAGCGAAATATGAATATAACAATTGCTGGAGGCAGTGGCTTTATTGGCAAATACCTCGTGTCTAAGCTAGACCTAAATCATCAAATAACCATTCTAACTCGGCAAAAACAAGAAGACAGTTTTTTCACGTCTATCAAAAATGTTAAAGCCATTTGTAGCTTTAATTATTCTGAAGATCAATTAAATAATGCTTTCAAAGACCAAGACCTTGTTATTAATCTTATTGGCATTCTTAATGAGAAAGGCCACAGTGGCAAAGGTTTTTACAAAGCCCATGTTGAGCTTACTCAAAACATTTTGAACGCTTGTAAAACTAACAAGATAGAACGCTATTTACACATGAGCGCCCTGCATGCGAACCTCAAAGCCGGCCCAAGCCACTATTTACGCAGCAAAGGCCAAGCTGAGGACTTTGTTCACCAAAACCATAGCAACAACTTAGCCGTTACAAGCTTTTGCCCTTCTGTTATTTTTGGTCCCGGCGACAGTTTTTGCAACCGCTTCGCTCAACTGCTTAAATTTATGCCTTTTGTATTTCCTTTGGCCTGCGCCAACTCACGCTTTGCACCGATTTATGCAGGCGATGTAGCCGACATCATGCTTACCAGTATTAATGACCAAGACACTTACAACAAGCGCATCAACCTTTGTGGAGCTGAAACCTATACTTTGGCAGAAATTGTTCAACTAACAGCCAAGGCTATGAATAAAA
>CAYZLE010000122.1:0-4746 GCA_964479305.1 uncultured Gammaproteobacteria bacterium
TTAATTTCCACTTTAGTGTGCAAAATAAAATCATCTGGCACTTTATGTATCGTTAAGTTTTTATCACTTAGTGAGTACTTATCTTCAGATAAGGCTCGTCCATCAATTTCAATAGCCTGCAAAAGCATATTTTGGCCGTCTAATACCAAACTTTCATTTGCACCCTTCTCACGACGAACAATATGCAAATTTGCACTCACAATCGTTGCTTTTGGCGCCAATTCAAAGCTTAAAGATGTCTCTTTGGTTAAAAAGTGATGAGGTGTATAGTTTTTTCGATAGATAGTCGCTGGCGAACTTGTATTTTGCATGCTTATAGGGGTAAATTGGTTGTTTATATATAAAGGTGCAGTTTAGAGAGTTTTCGGCCAAAGTACACTATGAATTACAAACATTCCTACCCAAAACGTATCGCTACGTCTTAAAAAGACATGGAACAACAAAGCATACTTTTTTTAATCTTTTTAATCTTTGCAGGCTCGGCTGTTATGGCTACGTGTGCCTTGTATTTACGTCAGTCGATGCTAATTGCTTATATTATCATTGGCGTTATTGCAGGCCCTTGGGGGCTTGCCTTTGTAAGTGATGTGACATTGATTGAACAGATTGCCAATGTAGGCATCATTTTCTTACTGTTCTTGCTGGGTATGAGCCTTGAGCCCAAAGAACTATTAGGCTTATTAAAATCCACCACCATTATCACGCTGATTAGCGCCATTACTTTTGCAACATGCAGTGGCTTCATCGCCTACTTATTTGGCTTCACGGTCCCAGAATCCGTTATTGTAGGTTTAGCCATGATGTTCTCCAGTACGATTATTGGTCTTAAACTATTACCGACAACAGCACTTCACCACCAACACATGGGTGAAATCATGGTGAGTGTATTGTTAATGCAAGATATTCTAGCTATTTTGGTTCTACTCGGCATTCAAAGCTATAGCAACACCTCTGCGACAACTTTAGAGCTACTCACACCCATTATTGCTTTGCCTCTTATAACCTTGGCAGCTTTTGCCGTTTCTAAATATATTTTATTTAATTTATTACGCCGCTTTAATCAAATTCAAGAATATATATTTCTACTCACAATTGCGTGGTGCTTAAGTATTTCTGAACTGGCGTACTATTTTGGTTTAAGCCATGAAATCGGTGCCTTCATTGGTGGCGTTAGTCTTGCGATTAGCCCTATTGCTCGTTTTATTACTGAGTCGCTCAAACCGCTACGAGACTTTTTCTTAATAATGTTCTTTTTTGCACTTGGCGCTAGCTTTAATTTAACGGCACTACCAACATTAATTATACCTGCCGCATGTATCGCTGGTGCCTTATTAATTATTAAACCACTTATGTTTAGATACTTGCTGAGACATGAAGGGGAAGGCTCAGGTTTTTCAGTACAAACCAGTATTCGCTTAGGGCAATCTAGCGAATTTGCTTTATTCATTGCTGCCTTAGCATTACAGGCAAGCATTATTAGAGAAGCAACTGCTAACTTAATTCAAATCACAACTATACTTACCTTTGTGATATCGTCCTACATCATTGTTTTGAAATACCCAACCCCTATTTCACCAGATTCTAAATTGCGTAAAAATTAATGTCAGAACATACTACCAGTCTAAATCATTTTAATATTTTGCTTGCTATAAAAGGCCGAGCCGATAATGTCTCGCTGCTTGATATTTTATCAACAGTTGAAGACTATGACTTGCGCATTAAAAATGTTCGGACAGCTGAAGATTTTTTTGAAAAGTCACAAGACTCTAGCTTCCAATTAATTATTGCTGACTCCTCCCTTTTTACGGAAGATATTTTCTATTCATTAAAGAAACATCATCATAAAAACCAACTAAGCTCGATTATTGTATCTGTTGACCGCCCTAATGTTGACACTCAGCATATTAGTGAGCAGCTTACTGAAGCTAAAATAATTAAAAAAAATTCGTCTTGGTCACTTAATTTAAAAGACGAAATAAATAACATTTTAAACGAAGCGTTTAAAAACCTTTCTATTGATTCTAACTCAAACACTCAAACTGATAGTTGCACGATTGATGTTGTGTTCGATCATGATAACGAACCAGAAATTATATCTACTTCAAATAATTTTTCTAAAATCAGTAAAACATCCCTGAATAAAATTAAACAATCGCACCATTGGCTAGGGAATGTTTTTGAACATGACACTGCCGCACTTCAAACCCTTGTTGAAAATATATTCAATGGGGAAAATGCGAATTGCAACTTTACAACTGCCCCTACAGAAGGTGAACTACTTCATTTCAATTTAGAAGCTACTCCAACAATTAAAAATAACGCAGTGAATGGCTTTACTGGACTAATTTCTCATTTAGAAAAATATGATGCAAATGATGACTTAACAAATAAACAAATACGAAGAGCCAACCTACACCATTTCTTTAAAGCAAAAATTTCCCAGTTCAACAACAGCTCTAGTATTTTTAAAGAATGTACAGACACTATTCGCTCAGAACTAAATGCGGACATTGTAGAGTTTTATATTTCTAGCAATGATAATAATTCATACCGTTTGCAGCGAACTAGCAATATTAGAAAAACGCCTTTGTTTGACTTCGACAATAAAGAAGTTTTAGCATTTGTAAATTCCACATTGCAAACTACTTATATCCCTGATCTAAATGCAACAAAACAATTACAATCTTTAAAGTTTGTAAAGAACAACTTATTTGACTCGGTACTACTCATACCTTTAAAAGTATCAACTGGAATCACTGGATTTTTTATTGCCTATATGAGCCCAGAAAACTTGCTTGAAGACAATGATATAAGTTTTTGTGAGTCAATAGCACATAGTTTTTGTGACTTTGTTTATAAGAATACGACGAAAAATTTATTAACTCATAAGATTGATGAAACTATTCTCAATGATTTAAGCAACAATATTGATTCCGATGAGGACACACTCGCAACAGAAGTATCTAGCCTTGAGCCTATTTTGCAAAATGCTCTCGACCTTAGAAGTCGTGATCAATTTATGGAAGCCATTGCAAAAATATCTGAACTATTTCTACAGTCAACTTTATGGCAGGACATCATTGACGACGCAATGAATATTTTATCCCGCGCCTCGTTTTCGAAAGATGTAAAGTTATTTAAACTAAGGCAAGCTCAAGGCTCTTCTATTTCTTGCGACTTAGTTCACTCAACCGGTAGTGACTTCGACTCTAACAGAAAAAAAATGACTATTGAGGCGCCCTCAATTGAAATATTTATTGAGTATCTATCTAGCGGGCAATGTATTTCTACAAACGAATCTACTCACTTTAACAAAAAAGATATTGAGTTTTTCTCAGCTATACACCTAAAAGATAACTTACTAGTGCCTATTGAAGTTAACAATAGGTGGTGGGGCTTTATTGCTTTCTCTAACAATGCTCCTAAACACGAATGGGCTTTATCAGTCATTAATTCAGTTAAGGTTGCCGCAAATATTATCGGGTCAGCAATCTCTCGTAGCGAATATGAAAACTCATTACATGCATTGACTGAAGCATCAGTAAACAACTCTGGTGAAAAATTTCTAAATACTCTTACTAAAAAAATCGCGCTATTTATTCAAGCTGATATATGCACACTTAGCAAAATTGATGCCCAAAATAAACGCTCAAACATTTCTTTTTGGAGTAAAGATAGTTCTATTACTCAAGCTAGTCATGGTGAAAACATAACTAACAACTCATCAAATGATGACGCACTTATTATTTGCTCGGGCAATGCTCAAAAAGCTTTTCCAGAGAACCAAGCCTTTAAAAACCTTGGAATAACTTCGTATATTAGCCAGCCAATACATATTTTAGAAAATCAAGTTATTGGCCACTTAGAGTTTATGGCTAAAAAACCTATACAGTTAACAAATCAACAATTACAAATACTTGAGATTAGTGCAAGTCGTGCTTCAATAGAGCTAGACCGTTTACAGCGAGAAGGTGATATAAATCGACTTGCTCGTATTCCTTTAGAAAGTCCTAACATGTTGGTAGCCCTCGACAGTACAGGCGAGCTAATTTTTTCGAACCCTAGCGCCAAACGCACACTTAGAAAACTTAAAGGGAAATTAATATTTGAAATTCTGCCACAGAATCATGAACAGATTATTAAGAAGCTTGTTGAAAAACCAGAAGACAATGTTCTTAAAGTAGATTGCATTATTGAATCATTCCTTTTTCAATGGAGCTATCATTACGAAGCCGATGTAAATTTAATTTATATTTATGGTGCCGACTTAACAGACCGCAAAGTACTCGAAGATAAACTTCGGAATGATGCTTTTAATGACGCTTTAACGTCTTTACCTAACCGTACTTATTTTAATTCTGTACTACAAAAATCTTTCGACCACGTCTCACGAAGAAAGTCTTATAAGTTCGCTGTTCTATTTTTAGACTTGGATAGATTTAAGGTTATCAACGATAGTCTCGGGCATATTTTTGGCGATAAACTTTTACAAGAAGTTGCCAATCGCATTCAATTAACGATACGCCCTGGTGATACAGTAGCTCGATTTGGTGGTGATGAGTTCGCAATTTTATTAGACTCTATTAATCAAACATCAGAAGTCACAACGATTGCTAAACGTATTATTTCATCTTTTGAAAAACCCTTCTTAATTGACGAAAATGAAATTTACACCAGCACAAGTATTGGTATTGCATTAAGTAATTCAACTTACAAAAGTATTGAAGATATTGTTCGCGATGCTGA
>CAYZLE010000123.1:0-4714 GCA_964479305.1 uncultured Gammaproteobacteria bacterium
TTCTTTAGCTTCAACCTTAGCTTCAGCTTTATCGTCTAATTCAACGAATTCTGTCTTGTCATCATCTTTAGCCTGAACTAAAGAGCTTGCTTTAGCTTCTAAAACAACATCAGCAATTGCTGTTGTGTAAAGCTGAATTGCACGAATCGCATCATCATTACCAGGAATAACGTATTCAACGCCGTCTGTTTGACTGTTTGTATCAACGATAGCAACAACAGGAATACCTAGTTTGTTAGCTTCTTTAATTGCAATTTTTTCATAGTTAACGTCAACAACAAAAATAACGTCAGGAACTTTAGGCATATCTTTAATACCGCCTAAGCTCTTTTCTAATTTTTCTAGTTCACGACGTAAAACTAGGCCTTCTTTCTTACTAATACGATCCATTGAACCGTCTGCAAGCATAGCTTCTAAGTCTTTTAAACGTTTGATTGACTGACGTACAGTGTTGTAGTTAGTCAACATACCGCCTAACCAACGGTGATTTACGTATGGCATGCCACAACGTTCTGCTTGCTCTTTAATAGAGTCACGAGCAGCGCGCTTAGTACCAACAAATAGTACATTTGCGTTAGCTGCAGCCATGCGAGAGATGTAGTTCATCGCATCGTTGAACAAAGGCAAAGTCTTTTCTAAGTTGATAATATGAATTTTGTTACGTTGACCAAAAATGAACTCGCCCATGCGAGGATTCCAGTAACGAGTTTGGTGACCGAAGTGAACGCCTGCTTCTAGCATTTGGCGCATTGTTACATTTGACATGTTTTTCTCCAAAATACAGATAGAACTGTGCTACTTGAGCTACAAAAATTCTATCTAGGGTTGTTAACGTCCATGCATCCAATATGACAACCAAAAACCACTTAAAAAAGCCAATTTTTAGCACCCAGCCATACTCGACAATGCATGTGTGAATTATGTCCTATCAAAGGACGTGCGCTTTATACCATATTGGCCGAGAAATTCCAATAAAAGACTGTTATTTTCAGCTAAAAACTGGCCTTTGGACCATTTTTTAGCCAAGTTTAGAATATAGCGCTTAAACAGCCCTCTCATTGCCATAATTGAAAAACAATTAGACCGTGTTTTCATATTTAACTTAATCCTCACTATTTAATCTTCTATATAAGAGAAGCATTTAATGTAAAATGCAGCTTTTTAACGTAATTGAAAAGACTCAACGTAAAATTTGGACTAATACTGCATGACCGTAATCATTAAAACACCTGACGAAATTGAGAAAATGCGCGTTGCCGGCCGACTAGCCGCAGAAGTACTAGAAATGATAGAAGAACATGTTGTTGCGGGTATTAGCACGCAAGAACTAAATGATATTTGTCATGATTATATCGTGAATATTCAAAAAGCTATTCCTGCACCACTCAACTATCGCGGTTTCCCACGCTCTATTTGCACATCAGTCAATCATGTTATCTGTCACGGCATTCCAAATGACAAGCGCCTTAAAAAAGGCGACATTATCAATATTGATATTACGGTGATTAAAGAGGGTTATCACGGCGATACGAGTAAAATGTTCTTCGTTGGCGAACCTTCTATTTTAGCTAAAAGACTCGCTAGCACCACTCGTGACTGCATGGTAAAAGCCATTAAGTTGATTAAACCGGGTGTGAAATTAGGTGACCTTGGGCATATTATTCAGCAACACGCCGAATCGAAAAATTATTCAGTTGTACGAGAATACTGCGGACACGGTATTGGCAAAGTCTTTCATGAAGAACCCCAAGTACTGCATTACGGCAAAGCCGACACCGGCATCACCTTACAAGAAGGCATGATTTTCACCGTTGAGCCCATGATTAATGCCGGCAAACGTTTTAGCAAGCTGCTAAACGACAACTGGACGGTTGTGACGAAAGACAGAAAGCTATCTGCGCAGTGGGAACACACCATCCTAGTAACTAGCGACGGCTTTGAAGTACTCACGAAACGCTCAGAAGAAGACGACCTATGAGCACTCCAAGCCTTATATCAGCCTCAAGCGAACAACGACTAGCTCAAGTCCAAGCCTATAAAAACACATTAGCGTCTAACTTAGATGCAATGAACACCCGCTTTGGTGCTGACGACAATATTGAGGACATCGTCCGCGGTTGTGCTGAAGAAATGGATGAGATTTTAAAAGAAATCTACCTTTCTTTTTTCGATGCCAACAATGGCAAAATTAGTCTAGCTGCCGTTGGCGGTTATGGGCGCCTTGAACTTCTACCTCACTCCGATATCGACATCTTGCTACTAATTGAAGAAAACAGTATTGACGAACTTCAAGATGCTATCGAAAAGTTTTTATCTTTCCTTTGGGACTTAGGTATTGATGTTGGCCACAGTGTAAGAACCGTAAAAGAATGCTCAGAAGAAGCCACCAAAGATGTCACCGTCATTACCAACTTAATGGAAGGCAGGCTACTGCTTGGCAACGAAGACTTATTCGACGATATGCTACGCGCCATTGCCGAAAGCCATATTTGGTCTAAAGATGATTTCTTTAAAGCCAAAACAGATGAACAAATTAGACGTTATAAAAAATCGCATGACTCAGGTTTTAGACTGGAACCTGATATTAAAGAGGGTCCAGGTGGCCTACGCGACATTCAAACGATTGAATGGGTGGCAAAACGCTACTTCGACGCAAACAGCCTTGAAGAGCTGGCTTCACTTAAGTTTTTAAGCATACCTGAGCTCGACACCCTGCTCTCTGGCCGTGAACAGCTATGGAAGATTCGCTTCGCCTTACACCAAATTACAGGTAAAAACGAAAACCGCCTACTATTTCCCCACCAACGCGAACTGGCCGCATTATTTGGCCACCCAGACGACGGCGGAAACGGTGCAGCTGAAGCCTTTATGCAAGACTACTTTAGGCATGTAACCGAGCTACAACGCTTAAACGAAATGCTGATGCAGCTTTTGCACGAAGCGATAAAAATTGAAGAGCAAAATGACTTAACCGTAAGAATTATCGACGAACACTTTATGATCCGCAGCGGTTACATTGAAATACTTGATAAAACCGCTTTTGAAAAAGACCCTAATTTATTGATTCGCATATTCTTATTGCAGCAACAATTTCCAAATGTTGAAGGCATTGGCGCAAACACTATTCGCCTAATCAGAAACCATCTACATTTAATAGATGATGCGTTTCGCCAAAACCAAAAAAACCGCGATACTTTTATTAGTATATTCAGACAAGAACGTTTCATAAGTCACACCATACAACGCATGAATCGCTATGGTGTTCTAGCCGCTTATATACCAGCATTTGCCAATATAGTTGGCCGTATGCAGTTTGACCTATTCCATATATTTACTGTAGACGAACACACGCTACGAGTTATACGCCACACACGCCGCTACGCCGTACCAGACCCAGATTATCCTGACTGGCAGCCGCTTGCTTGTCGTATTTTTGCGAAAATTCGACAACCCGAATTACTTTATCTAGCAGCGCTATTCCATGACATTGCTAAAGGCCGCGACGGTGATCACTCCGATCTAGGTGCGGTAGATGCTTTACACTTCTGCCTTGAACATGGTCTATCTCAATACGATTCCGCCACTGTAGCCTGGCTTGTACAAAACCATCTAGTGATATCGCTAACCGCTCAAAGTAAAGATATTTCAGATAACGATGTAATTCAAGAATTCGCTAATCATGTTAGCGATGGCGAACGTCTAGACTACTTATATCTGCTCACTATCGCCGATATTAGTGCAACTAACCCTAAGCTTCTTACTCAATGGAAAGACAGCTTAATGCGCGAACTGTATATGCGTACAAAACGCGCCATCAATCGTGGCTTAAGCCAAGCTATGAACCTCGATATTAAAATTCAAGAGCGCAAAGATATCGCTCTTTACCAGTTAAAGAATACAGACATTAGCCAAGAAACCGCTGAACACATTTGGTCTGACTTAGATGATGATTACTTCTTAAGAAACACAGGTAAAGAAATCGGCTGGCAAACTGAAGCTATTGCTACAGTAGAGCAAGATAAACTGCCTTTAGTTATGATTAGTGAAACCCCTATTCGAGGTTCATCAGCTATCTTTATTTACTCTAAAGATAATGACGGTTTTTTTGCTGCCACCACATCAATACTGGGCCGTCTAAACTTAAACATTGTGGATGCGCGTATTCAAAGCAGTAAGTCTGGCTACGCTATCGATACCTATATGGTATTAGATCAAAATAATGAAGCGATTACTGAAGAGTGGCAAAAGCAAGAGATTATCAGCAAATTATCTGAAAATTTAAAGCAGCCTGAACTAGTTAAAATGCAAGCCCAGCAAGCATTACCAACTTTGTTGCAAGAGTTTAATCACAAAACCAATATTGATTTTGCCAAACACGGTACGCTTGACCAAACCGTAATGCATGTTCAAGCCCTTGATAAACCAGCACTTTTAGCGCGTATAGCGCAAGGCCTATACAAATTTGGCGCACGTATTCACGGCGCTCGCATTTCCAACATGGGTGAACAGGCCGATAACTTCTTCTATATTACTAATACAAACGATCAAGCTTATACAGAAGATGACTACCCTGAGATATCAAAAACCTTAATCGAATTTATTGATCATTAATTTTATAAAACTTAAAACAAACATAAAACTATGAATAACAACTTAAATAGCTCAACCATTACTTTATGCAAAGACCTTATCTCAGCAGAGTCAGTAACACCTG
>CAYZLE010000124.1:0-4213 GCA_964479305.1 uncultured Gammaproteobacteria bacterium
CTCACATTTGGTTAAGCCCAGATAATGCAAAAGTAATAGCAATGCGTATGGCGCAAGACTTGAGTAAAATCGACCCAAGTAATAAAGCACAATACTTAAATAACGCTAAAGAGTTTTCGCAAGATTTAGATGCCTTAAAAGCAAATATAGCTAAAGAGCTGAGCCCCAACACTAAAGTAGCGACTTTTCACGATGCTTTTCAATATTTCGAAAAGGCCTTTTCACTACAATTCGTAGAGGGCTTAAGCTTGCACCCCAACCTACCGCTTAGTGGCAAACAACGTCTTGCAATTGATAAAACGATTAAAGACGCCAAACTAAGCTGCCTATTTTACGACCCATCTCATCACCCTAAAGCGGCAACACAGTTAGCCCAGCAACGTGACACGAATGATAAGCCCGTACGAATTATAGCGCTAGACCCTATGGGTTACCGCTTAGAAGCTAATAAGGATTTGTATATATTACTGCTAAAGAACTTAGCAAAAGATATAACTAGCTGCCAAAGTTAATGGCAGCTGGTTATTGAAGACAGTTTAAACTTCAACCATCTCAAAATCAGTTTTCGTTACGCCACACTCTGGGCATAACCAGTTTTCAGGGATATCATCCCACTTTGTTCCTGGCTCAATGCCATCTTCAGGCCAACCGGCTTCTTCGTCATAAATCCAACCGCAAACCAGACACATATATTTTTTCATTATAAAACCTTAAATATTCAACTTTTAAAAATTAGTGGCAATTATACATAGATTAGCTTTTTAATCACTACCACCTTATTTATAGGGGCTTTCAGGCACATTTCAAGCTTGCAGCCTTATTACCTTGAATTAGCCACCATAAGAATACGCTCAGCTGGCACAGCCAGTTGTTCTAATAAGTAGTTTTGAAAGCCTTCACTATAGTCTTGCATACTAGCGGCCTTTTTCATACATAAGAGCCAAGCGTCTCTATGGCTCTCGTTAATATCTAAATGTGCATGCGCTTGCGGAATACTAATACCGCCAAATTTTTCAGCATACAAACGCGGGCCACCTAACCAGCCGCTTAAAAATGCCGCCAGACGTTCAATAGAGTCATCTAAATTTTTAGGGTGCATATCGCGAATTTCTTTTGAGTCAGATAAGCTGTCCATCACCCCATAAAAATCGATGACAAGCTGCTTAATACCCACCTGACCACCAGCTGCCTGAAATGACGCATCACCTTGCCCCCATGCAGCACCTAATACCGGCAAATCAGCCATAATCGTTCCCACTTATATAAAAATAAACATTATAATTTATCTTTAAAATTTAATACCGGTAAATATATGAGCAAGCAAACAGCATCACAAAACGCGTTCGAACAAGCGCAACAACATATTCCCGGTGGTGTTAACTCACCTGTTCGTGCATTTAAAGGCGTTGGTGGCACACCTATTTTCGTTAAAAAAGCGCAAGGCGCTTATCTATACGATGTCGACGATAAACAATATGTCGACTACATTGGTTCTTGGGGGCCGATGATTCATGGCCATGCTCACCCAGAAGTCATTGAAGCCGTTAAAAGAGCAGCCGACTTTGGCTTAAGCTACGGCGCACCCACAACCATTGAAACAACAATGGCCGCTAAAATTAATGAGCTTATTCCATCTATCGAACTTGTTCGCATGGTGAGCTCTGGTACAGAAGCTACCATGAGCGCAGTGCGCTTGGCGCGCGGTTTTACGGGCCGTGACAAAATTATTAAATTTGAAGGCTGCTACCACGGCCATGCTGACTCATTCTTAATTAAAGCTGGTTCAGGCGCCTTAACCCTAGGCGAACCTAACTCGCCGGGTGTACCTGCGTCATTTGCTGAACACACAATCACATTAAGCTACAACAATGTTGATGAGCTAGAAAAAACTTTTGCGGAAATAGGCGATCAAATTGCCTGCGTAATCGTTGAGCCCGTAGCTGGCAACATGAACTGCATTCCACCTAGCGAAGGCTTCTTACAAACCATGCGCAAACTGTGTGATGACAACAAGAGCGTATTAATTTTCGACGAAGTGATGACCGGCTTCCGTGTCGCTAAAGGCGGTGCTCAAGCGGTTTACAATGTTAAGCCAGACCTCACCACACTAGGCAAAATCATTGGTGGCGGTATGCCAGTAGGTGCCTTTGGCGGCAAGAAAGAAATTATGGAATACCTTGCACCACTTGGCCCTGTATACCAAGCGGGTACATTGTCAGGTAACCCTATCGCTATGACGGCAGGTTTAAAAACTTTAGAGCTATTATCCGCAGATGGTTTTTACGAAGCACTAACAAGCCAAGCGGCCAAGTTATTAAACGGCTTGCAAAATGTAGCTGACAAGCACAACATTCCATTTACAACGAACCAAGTAGGCGGCATGTTCGGCTTTTTCTTTACTGAGTTAGACAAGGTAGAAACGTTTGAACAAGTTACAGCAGGCAACATTGACCGCTTTAATCAATTCTTCCATGGCATGTTAGAACAAGGCATTTACCTTGCGCCATCAGCTTATGAAGCGGGTTTTATTTCTAGCAAGCATACAGACGAAGATATTGCTAAAACTATTGCAGCAGCTGATTTAGTAATGGCTAAGCTATAAACTTAAAATTATCAGCGCCGCTAATTTTTTAGTGGCGCTTTAATGCCATTACTAACGACTGCCTAGGCTTCCGCCAAATAACAATCTTTCACCAAACCTATACTCACTATCATTTGCAAGCTGGCTTGCAAATCAATCTCATAGTTCTCTGACGTTTTTTCATAAGCCTGCATTAAAGTTAAACCTTCATACAAGTAGGATATAAAGTGATAATCAGCCGCGCTTATTTCTTGCATTTCAACGTCGTCGGCACTTCTATGAAGCAGAACAAATTGTTCACCATCATCTAAACTCACCGAGCTTTCATCATCACTATTGGCCTGGCTTAACTCCCAAATGTCTACAATAGGGTATTGCGATGCAACTGCACAAAATGCTGTTTGTAGAACCAGTATTAAATTTTGAAATTGCTTAGGCGCTATACCTTCTAGTTTTTCAAGTTCAAAGGCGGCATTATCTTCTGCAACACTTAATAGACTCCACGACCATTCTATACGCGCAACATCGGCTAAATACGGCACTGTTTGCGCAGCAGGAAACTTACTAACAAACTCTGCAAACTCGCCACCGTATTCATTTAAGTCACCACTACGCGATGGATTCAATTGAATATAGTGATGCATCAGTGTTTTAAAAAATCCTTCACCCACCAAGCTGCTAACCGTAGGGTATAAGTTTCGTAAACGGTCTTTTAAAAAGCTCATGCAATTATTTTTATATAAAAACAATTGCTCTTCAGCTGCAAAACTATCTCTAGTAGCTACAAGCTCATTTAATTCTGGTGATAATTCACCTGTGTAAATAAAGTCGGAGAATTTATTTTGTAAGTCTTTTAAACTCAGTTTTTCATTAACAGACATTAGCCACTTACCTCGCAAGCATTCAAACAAGCATCAGCTTTAGCAGCCTCATCTAACAATGTTTGCAAACTAGGTATATCCGTATCCCATTCTATTAAAGTCGGCACTCGGCCAAATTGATTGAGAGCCTGCTTATATAAACACCACACTTCATCACATGGTGCCTTTCCGTGCGTATCTATCAACGTATGCCCTACATCTTCGTGGCCAGCTAGATGCATTTCTTTTACGCTGTCGACGTTAATTGCTTGAATAAAATCTATCGCATTAAACTTAAAATTTTGAGAGCTTACAAAAATGTTGTTAATGTCTAATAAAAGCCCACAGCCCGACTTCTCAACTATCGCATTAATAAACTCCCACTCAGGCATATGTGAGTGTTCGAATTGCAGATAGCTAGATACATTTTCTATAAGTACCTGCCTACCAAGGTAGCTTTGAAATTGGTCAATTCGCTCAACCATCAAGGCAATAGCTTCTTCTGTATATGGCAAAGGTAGTAAGTCATTATGATGCTTAGACTTAGCCCTACCCCAACATAAATGCTCAGACACTAAACTGGGTTCGTAACGATCTATAGTCTGTTTAACTTTTTTTAGATGTTCGGCATCAAGCTCTTCTACAGAACCCAGACCTAAGCCAACACCATGCAAACTAAGTGCATAATTTTCACGTATTTTATTTAAGCTTGAGTGTGGCAAACCACCCTCACCGAAAAAGTTTTCCGTATGCGCTTCTAGCCACGCAATTT
>CAYZLE010000124.1:4223-4701 GCA_964479305.1 uncultured Gammaproteobacteria bacterium
TCGTTAATAATTTGCTCATAGTGTGGCGAACGCAAGCCAATGCCGGCCGACGCTGTTATTTCTAAAGCTGGGTATGTATTTTCTTGTTTCATATTCTATAAAGTTTAATAGCCTTAAAACAATAATCCCCGTAAAAACGGGGATTATTTTAACTCGCGTTTAAACAACTCAAGTTATTACTTTGTTTTACCGCCAACAATTTTAGCGCATTTACCAGCTGGTAAATATACCCACTCTTCTGGATCGCCGTCTACTGTTGCCTTACCTGCACAAGCGTGTTGGCTTGTACCGCAATCGTTCTCACCAACTTTAGCTATGCCGTAACATTTTTCTTTTTTAGGGCCAGCTAGTGCATCTGTTACTGTTAAAAGGCTTACCGATAATACACCTGCTACTGCTGATGCTGTTAATACTTTATTTTTCATGTTTATCTCCTTACGTTATTAATCAATAGACTAGCTTTATATGCACTAGTTCA
>CAYZLE010000125.1:0-4662 GCA_964479305.1 uncultured Gammaproteobacteria bacterium
CTACCGATATCGCTACGAGTGCAATCAAAAATAGTATTTTTTTAATCATTAAATATGTGCTTTATTTGTTGTTGTAGTTTTTCAATTAAAGGATGCTCACTTGAAAATGCTGTGCTATTTACTTTTTCAAGCGGAATAATTCCACGCGCCGCATTCGTTAAGAATACAGCATCGCTATCAAGTAAAAAATCTCTTTTTATATTGTCTTCTATTAAAGCAATGTTTTCCTGCTCGCAAAAATTAAGCAGATAAGATTTCATTACACCTTCAACACCATCTTCAATAAGAGGCGTGTAAAGGGTATCGCCCTTAATACAAAACAAATTACACATAGTCGATTCGATTAAGTGACCAGAGTCTGACAGCAAAATAGCATCGTTTACTTTTTGCTGGCTAATATCAACTTTGGCATGTTGGTAATAATGGCGATCCAGTTTTTTAATCCCATTCTTATTACTATTTTTCTCAATAGCTGTTTCACAAATAATAGTTGACCATGCAGGTGTACTTAAATTTTCAAGGCCGCTAATATCTTCACGCTTGGTAATAACAATATTGAGTACATTGTTCTGAATGATATGAACAGCCAAACGGTAAACACCCTCTTCTGCAAGGCATTCAAACACTTCTTTTTCAATTTTATAAATGTTTTCACTAGCAATCGAATAAGTTTTTAAACCTTCTAGCAGTCTTGCCTTATGATAAGACCATAGGGGTATGCTTTTATTAACACTCACTCTGAATGTTTCTAACAAACCATGATTGTTTTGCGCTTCAATACCTAAGGCCGCCAACATACCTTTAGCTTTGCTACGTGTTTCTTCAACTTCTTTGTGAGCAATAGAGTCAGCTACAATGCCTGCACCCGCTCTAATAGTTAGATGCTCTTCTTGAATTTGAATGCCACGAATCAAAATATTAAGATCTAGGTCGCCATTGCTATTTATATAGCCCATAGAGCCTGTATAAGAGCTCCTTGGTGTTTGCTCTAGCTCGCGCAGTATTTGCATACAACGTACCTTAGGGCAGCCTGTAATCGTTCCTCCGGGGAACACTGCTTTAATAACGGCATCAGGCGTCACGTTCTCTTGCAACTGGCCAATCACATTAGAAACAAGATGATGAACATGCTCAAAACTTTCAATCACCATTAACTCATTAACTTCAATCGTACCCGGCTGACATATACGGCCTAAGTCATTACGCTCTAAATCAATAAGCATAATATGCTCGGCTTTTTCTTTAGGATGCGCACAAAGTTCGTCTATTAAAGCTTGGTTTTTCTTTTCATCAGGATCACGGTGCCGTGTGCCAGCGATAGGACGTGTTTCAGCTAGACCATTTTCAACGCTTACCAAACGTTCTGGTGAAGATGATGCAATAGCAAAAGCGCTATGAGTCATTAAACCAGAAAATGGTGCGGGATTAGCTTGGCGCAAACGCTTGTAAATTGCAGCAGGGCTAAGTTTATTTTTGAGCGTTATTTGCCATTGGCGAGACAGGTTTACTTGGAATATATCGCCTTCTTTAATGTAACGCTTAATTCTATTCACACCATTAACGTAGTGCAGCGCCTTATCTTCATTAATTTCGCTTATTTCTAATTCTGTGGTCTCTTCACTTGCAGAAATATTGGCTATGTCATTTTTGATTTCATCAATGGCTGCTTGATTATTTTTTTCGCTGACTAGGGTTACTTCGCCCGTTTCACGCTCAACAATCAGGGCTTCTTCAAAACGCGTTAAAAAGGCAATAGGAATATCTTTTTTAACTAATAGATTAAGCGCATGCTTTTCAACACTTTGAGCAAACTCATACGACAAATAAGTAAACCAGCCACCTGTAAAAGGCAGTTCAGACTTAAGGTCAGACTTTTCAAGTGAGTACCAATTTTTTAGCGTTTCTAAGAAGTTGTCTTCTGGCTTACATTCAAATCCCTTTGGAAGCAGCTTTTCATCAACGGTTCGAATGCCGTCATGCCATAGCTCAACAGAAGCTTGAGGGTTTGCAAAGAGAATGTCGTACTGGTTATTAGCGTGCTTAACCTTGCAGCTTTGCAACAAATGCGGATAGCGCTGCGGGAGCTGCTTATGCAGCTCCAGTAGGTCTATAGATGTGTTAAGTATTTCGGTGTAAAGCACGGCTCATTAATCTTAATTGAATGAGCGAAGTATAAAGGATTTAGACTGCTTTAGTCAGTATACGTTTTGAACACTAATGTGCCGTTTGTGCCGCCAAAACCAAATGAGTTAGACATAGCAACATTAATTGTCATTTCACGCGCTTCATTTGCCGCATAGTCAAGGTCACATTCTGGGTCTTGATCAATGATGTTGATTGTTGGCGGAGCAACCTGATCATGAAGAGCCAGCACTGAAAATACCGCTTCAACACCACCAGCAGCACCTAATAAGTGACCAATCATTGATTTTGTAGAACTTACAACGATGTCTTTAGCGTGATCGCCTAGTGTCACTTTAATAGCATTGGTTTCAGCAACGTCACCAATTGGTGTCGATGTGCCGTGAGCATTCACGTAATCAACGTCAGTTACGTTAAGACCACCATTACGTAGTGCATTTTCCATGCAGCTACCCGCACCTGAGCCGTCTGGGCGAGGTGTTGTCATGTGGTAAGCATCACCGCTCATGCCGTAACCGGCTAATTCTGCATAAATTTTAGCGCCACGCTTTTTAGCGTGCTCTAATTCTTCAAGCACCAAAATACCTGCGCCATCACCCATAACGAAACCATCACGGTTCACATCAAAAGGACGACTCGCTGTTTCTGGGCTATCGTTACGTGTAGATAAAGCACGTGCAGAAGCAAAGCCTTGTACGCCAATCTCACATACCGCTTTTTCAGCGCCACCTGCAACCATTACATCTGCATCACCGTATTCGATCATACGTGCAGCATCACCAATACAATGCGTACCAGTTGTGCATGCAGTAACAATTGAGATATTAGGGCCACGTAGACCGTATTTGATAGATAAATTACCTGAAATCATATTAATAATGCTGCCAGGTACAAAGAAAGGAGAAACTTTCTTTTGTTTCTCGCCGAAGTAACCTTCAACGGTATTTTGAATATAAGGTAAACCACCAATACCAGAACCAATTGCAGCACCTACTCGGCGTGCGTTCTCATCGGTAATTTCTAAGCCAGAGTCATTTAATGCTTCAGCAGCAGCAACCATGCCGTACTGAATGAATAAATCCATCTTTTTAGCGTCTTTAGGTGTAACCACATCGCCAGCGTCAAAGTCTTTAACTTCACCAGCAAATGTTACATTACAACGAGATGTATCAAACGATTCGATTGGACGAATTCCGTTTACACCGTTTTTAATGTTTGACCAACATTCATCTTTATTAGCACCAACAGCACTAACACAACCAATTCCTGTGACAACAACTCGACGTTTAGACATAACTCTACTTTTTTGTTTTTTGAAAATTTAAAAAAAATGCGCCTGCAGAATATACAGGCGCATCATTAAGCTAGATTAGCTTGAGTGCTTATTAACGTAGTCAATAGCGTTTTGAACTGTTGAGATTTTCTCTGCTTCTTCATCAGGAATCTCTGTTTCAAACTCTTCTTCAAGAGCCATTACAAGTTCAACTGTGTCTAGTGAGTCAGCACCTAGGTCATCAACGAATGATGCAGCATTAGTTACTTCATCTTCTTTAACACCAAGTTGCTCAACAACAATTTTCTTTACTCTTTCTTCAATATTGCTCATTAGTCTAGACCCCCAAGTCTCAAGATCAATAAAAAATTTGTGCGTATTGTAGTCAAAACCAAAGGGTAGTGCTACCTAAAAAACGCTTTAATTAATAGATTGTGCCACAAGCCCCATTTTTCAAGGGCTGTAGGACAAATTTATTTTATGTTAACAGCAAAAAAATGCTGTTTAATGCATGTATAAACCACCGTTTACATGGATTGTTTCGCCAGTAATATAGCTTGCACTCGACGAAGCCAAGAACAATGCAGTGTTCGCAATGTCTTCAACACTACCCAACCTATTCATTGGAATATTGCCTGTAATCGCTTCTTTTTGCTTATCATCAAGCGAGTCAGTCATATCTGTTTGAATAAAGCCCGGCGCAATAACATTAGCTGTAATGTTGCGAGAAGCAACTTCTTTACCTAAAGACTTACTGAAACCAATTACACCCGCTTTAGCAGCGGCATAGTTAGCTTGACCAGCATTACCCATTACACCTACAACTGAGGCAATAGTAATAATGCGACCAAAACGTGCTTTAGTCATACCTTTCAGTACGGCCTTAGACATTTTGAATACAGACGTTAAGTTGGTTTGCATAATGTCATCCCACTCAGACTCTTTCATGCGAAGCATAAGATTGTCGCGTGTGATACCTGCATTATTGACTAGCACTTCAACATTACCGTAAGTTTCTGTAATAGTCGCTATAGTTGCTGCAATAGAATCATTGTCAGTTACGTTAAGCGCTAGGCCTTGGCCTTTAATACCCGCTTCTTTTAAGTAGGCTGAAATCTTTTCTGCGCCACCTTCACTGGTTGCTGTACCAATAACTGTTCCACCAGCCGCACCTAAAGTTAGAGCGATAGACTTTCCAATACCGCGACTTGCGCCTGTTACTAAAACTACTTTATCTGTTACGTTCA
>CAYZLE010000126.1:0-4599 GCA_964479305.1 uncultured Gammaproteobacteria bacterium
TAAACTGGTACCGTGACTACTACAATGTATAAGTATTAGTTTTACCACATATAAAAGCCCGCCTAAAATAAATGGAGCGGGCTTTTTTATGTTTACAAAGAAATTATTTGGCTGCGAGTTTCTTTTCCCACGCCAATGCGGTTTCTACTATCGTCTCAAGCTTATTATGCTTTGGCACCCAGCCTAGCACGTCACGTATTTTGTCGGCCTTAGCAATTAACGATGGTGGATCACCAGCACGACGTGGCTCTTCAACAACTTTAAATTCTTTGTCACCATCAGCTTTCATAACTGCTTTTAACAATTCACGAACACTGTAGCCCTGACCATAACCACAGTTTAGAATCACTGATTCACCGTCATTGCGTAGATAATCTAAAGCTTTTAAGTGCGCGCTGGCTAAATCTTCAACGTGAATATAATCTCTCACACCTGTACCATCTGGCGTGTCGTAATCTGTACCATAAATAGCAACTTGCTCACGCTTACCAACGGCCGCTTCACACGCCACTTTCGTAAGCAAAGTTGCCTTTTCAGTTGACTGACCAATACGACCTTCCAGGTCACAACCTGCAACATTAAAGTAACGAAGTACCACAAAGTCTAAAGGAGATGCTGCACTTAAATCACGCAACATGTACTCACTCATAAGCTTCGACATACCATATGGGTTAATTGGGCTTAAAGCTGTATCTTCACTTGCTAAACCACTTTCCGGCATCCCGTAAACAGCAGCAGTAGACGAGAAAATAAAGTGCTCAATACCGGCATCTTGCGCGCACTCTAACAAGCTTCGCGTATTAGCGGTATTATTACCGTAATACTTAAGCGGGTTACTAACTGATTCGGGAACAATTGTATGCGCGGCAAAATGAATAATTGCATCAATATCATTTTCAGCCAAAATTTTACTAACGAGCTCTTTGTCGCCTGTATCACCTACTATTAGCTCACCGTATAAAACAGACTCTTTAAAGCCCGTGCTTAAATTATCTAACACAACAACTTTGTCGCCGCGCTCGCCTAATTGCCTAACAACGTGGCTACCGATATAGCCTGCGCCACCGGTTACTAAAATGGTTTTATCTGACATACTTAATTCTCGATATCATTTATTATTGAATTTAGCGCTAATTTTACAGATTGCTTAAAAAAATTATAGCCTTATATTGTTAAGTTTACATAAATTTATAGGCCTCAATTTTCATCTTTGCTAAAATATTGCGTACAATATAGAAACACTTTTAACTAATTACTAAATTAAATGCCTTCATTATTTGTTATTTCAGCGCCATCAGGCGCCGGTAAAACTAGCCTTGTTAAAGCTGCTTTGCAAGCAGACTCTTCTCTTGCCCTGTCTGTTTCGCACACTACTCGCCAAATGCGAGATGGCGAAGAACATGGTAAAGACTACTATTTTGTTAACATTGAAGAATTTAAAAGCATTAAGTTAAAAGGCGATTTTCTAGAAGATGCTGAAGTTTTCGGCAATTTTTACGGAACATCGAAGCAAAGTATAGACAGTTTACTTGCTCAAGACCATGACGTTATCCTTGAAATTGACTGGCAAGGCGCACTGGAAGTGAAACGTTTAATTCCTGAATGTATTGCTATCACAATTTTACCGCCATCTCGCCAAGCACTCGAAGACAGATTGAGAGGCAGAGAGCAAGATAGCGAAGAGATTATTGCGAAGCGCATGAAAGAAGCCGCAAACGAGATGTCTCACTATGACAATAGCGACTACTTGATTATTAACGATGATTTCAACACCGCTCTCAACGAACTATTAAGCATTTGTAAAGCCGAACGCTTACGATGTGAGCAGCAAACTCAGCGCCACTCGCAATTAATCCAAGATTTACTTAGATAAAGTCATATTTAAGCTCATTCCTCTATAGTAAAAGCCCCTATTACGCACTATAATATGCGGTTCGCAAGATTTATTTATTTGGAGTTCCATTCATGGCACGTATTACTGTCGAAGATTGCCTAGACGGCGTTGATAACCGTTTTCAACTTGTTTTAGTCGCTACTAAGCGCGCTAGACAATTGCGCGATGGCGCAGAACCTTTAGTTCCAGCAGGAAACGATAAACCAACTGTTACCGCTTTACGCGAAATTGCAGAAGGCTTAATCACTAAAAGTATTTTAACTGAAGTACCTGTAGTTGAAGAACCGGCTATCCCTGAAGAACTTATTGAAAATATGGCTGAAATCGAAACGATGTAATCGCTTTGCGGTTAGTCGTATTCACCTATTAAACTAGAAATCGTACGATGCCTGAAACCGCCCAGACTACAGACAAGACCACAGACCAGACCACAGAAAACAAAAATGGCAGCAATAACTCTACTGCTGCCAGCCATTCGCCAGAGCACTCGAAAAAACTAAGCCCAATCCAACAACTTATAAAGCTTACAAACTCTTACCTAGGTAAGAGCGACATTGCTGAAATTCAAAAAGCCTTTGAGTTTGGCGCCAAAGCACATGAAGGGCAAACGCGAAAAACAGGCGAAGCTTATATCAACCACCCTGTTTCAGTTGCCGTTATATTAGCTGAAATGCATATGGATACCGACACGCTCGTTGCGGCCATACTTCACGATGTTATTGAAGACACATCTATATCTCAACAAGAAATTAGCCAGCTCTTCAATCCAACTGTCGCTTTACTTGTTGACAGTGTAAGTAAACTTGACCATTTAGACTTTGAAAACAAAGAAGCCGCTAAAACCGCTAGCCTTCAAAAAATGATTCTAGCCATGGTTGGTGACATTCGCGTTATTCTAATCAAACTTGCAGACCGTCTACATAATATGCGTACATTAGGCGTTATGCGTCTAGATAAGCAAAGACGTATTGCACACGAAACTCTTGATATTTATGCCCCCATCGCTACACGACTGGGCATCAACACCATTCGTAAAGAGCTTCAAGACCTCGGTTTAAAAGCTCTTTACCCTATGCGCTACCGCATACTAGCCGACGCAAAACGCAAGTCGCGCGGCAATCGCAAAGAAGCCATGAACAAAGTTGAAATCATGCTTGCGTCTAAACTAGAAGAAAGCGGCATTGACGGCGAAGTAGTAGCTCGCGAAAAAACCTTGTACAGCACCTATAGAAAAATGCGTACAAAGAAACACAGTTTTCAAGACATACACGACCTGTTTGCCGTAAGAATCACAACACAATCTGTTGACGACTGCTATCGCATACTCGGCCTCGTGCATAATCTTTACCGCCCTGTACCCGGCCTATTCAAAGACTACATTGCTATACCTAAAACCAATGGCTACCAAGGCTTACATACTGTGTTGTTTGGCCCACACGGTCTAGAAGTTGAAGTGCAGATTCGTACAGAGTCTATGGACCAATTTGCTGAAAGCGGCATTGCTGCGCATTGGCGCTATAAAACTGGTGCAGGTACTAATGCCGATGCACAATCTCGCCTTCGCGACTGGCTGCAAGGCTTACTACTCATACAACAAGATGCTGGCAACTCAGAAGAGTTTTTAGAAAACGTAAAAATCGATCTCTTCCCAGATCAAATTTACGTATTCACGCCGAAGGGCGCAGTCATTGAACTACCGAAAGGCGCAACACCCATTGATTTTGCTTACGCCATTCACACAGACATTGGCAACAGCTGCATGTCGGTTAATATCAATAAAAAAATGTCGCCACTGAATGCCGAACTTGAAAATGGCCAAACCGTAAAAATTACTACATCGGAGCATGCCAAACCTAACGCCTACTGGCTCAGCTGGGTTGTAACAGGCCGCGCCCGAACTGCCATTCGTAACTTTTTGAAAAACCTATCTGACTCTGATGCAGAAAAACTCGGAGAACGTCTTCTAACACAAGCCTTACTTGCTTATAAAATTGGCATTGAAGACATTCCAGAAAACAGCATGAAAATGATAACTCAAGAGTATGGCTACTCTTCGGTTAACGAATTATTTATTGCTATCGGCCTAGGTGTAAGGATGCCTAAATTAGTGGCTCGTCGAATTGCACCATCGCAAGCCAATAGCAAAACAACTACACAAGCAGACAAAAACATTCAAATTGTAGGCACCGAAGGTTTAGCAATCAGTTATGCAAAATGCTGTCACCCTGTACCCGGCGATAAAATTGTAGGTTTGGCATTGCCAGGCAGCGGCATTGTTATCCACCAACAACGCTGTAAAAATATTAAAAATACATTTAATGAAGCCGACATGTGGGTTGATCTAGTTTGGTCTAATGCTCTCGATGTGACTTTTTCGGCTGCCATTCGCATCACTACACACACCGACAGAGGTGTACTAGCGCAGGTTGCAACCATTATCGCTGAACAAGGCTGTAACATTGAACACGTAACTCACACACCTGGCGATAATGATGGTTCAAACATGAATTTCATTATCAGCGTTAAAGACCGAAAACATTTAGCCAACGTTATGCGTAAACTGCGTAACCGTAAATTTGTACTTAAAGTTTCAAGAATAAGAAGTTAATTATGAGCAACAATAAAACCACACACTTTGGCTTTAAAGAAGTCGCCGTAGATGACAAAGTTAATCACGTAGCGGAAGTGTTTCACTCTGTAGCGAA
>CAYZLE010000127.1:0-4577 GCA_964479305.1 uncultured Gammaproteobacteria bacterium
CGAAGTGTCTATGGTTATTCGTTACATTAAGATGGGCATACCTCAAATTGCTGATCTAGGTTTGCCAGATGTTTTAAAAGAATTGATAGTTGCTAAAACTGGCTTGATTCTTATGGTTGGTTCAACGGGTTCGGGTAAGTCGACGAGCGTCGCGGCTATGATTGATCATCGTAATGCTACGGTGCCTGGCCACATACTAACTATTGAAGATCCAATTGAATATGTTTACCGACACAAGGAATCGATTGTAGGCCAGCGCGAAGTAGGCCTAGACACTCACAGCTACGAAAATGCTTTACGCCAGGCTATGCGTGAAGCGCCTGACATGATTATGATCGGTGAAATACGTGACCGTGAAACAATGGAAGCGGCGATTACCTATGCTGATACGGGCCATTTGTGTGTGAGCACCTTGCATGCTGTAAATGCTAACCAGGCGCTTGATAGAATTATTAACTTATTCCCTGTTGATTACAAAAACCAAATCTTAATGGATTTGTCTCTTAATCTTAGAGCCATTATTTCTCAGCGCCTAGTGCCGTCGAAAGATGGTGGGCGTGTTGCGGCTGTAGAGGTTATGTGTAATACGCCATTAATATCTGAGCTAATTCGTAAAGGCGAAATGAGCGAACTTAAAGAAGCTATGGAAAAAGCGGGTGATAATGATGGAATGCAAACCTTCGATCAGTCATTATTTGACTTGTTCCGAAAAGGTAAAATTAAGTGGGAAGATGCTCTAGACAACGCAGACTCGCGCACTAACTTAGAGTGGAAGCTTAACTTTGGCGGTGGTGCAGATGCTAATGAACTAGGTAAAAAAGACTCATCAGCTGATACGCTTGAATTCCCAGGCTAGCCTAGCTCGTAGCTTGGCCTTATGAGATAAAAAGGCTTAATTGCTGTGAACTACCTGCGGGCAAACTTACAATATCATCTTGAATGTTTGCAGTTTCAATACATAGCATCTCTTTATACGCCTCGTCATTAAAGTTAGATAGCCTTTGAGACTTTTCAATCCATGGGTTCCATATTACCGTGCTATTACTGTTATCGTTGTTTATAGTCACGTTTCTTTCGAGCGTTTTAAGAACAATTGGTTTTGGCGCAGACAAATAAATTCTGTCTACTTCGGCATTAAATTTAATGTCGCCATCTTGCTTAAGTGATTGCCAATTTTTCAGTGTGTCGATATAACTGTCTTGATCAAAACCTTCAATTGACGTTTCTAAAATATTCTCAAGCGCAAAATAAGTGTGCAGTGCTTGGCTGTAAATAAAGTTTTCAGAGCCAGTGTTATGTATGGTGAGTTGAATATCTAAAGAAGATCCCACTGTAATATCGTATTGTAGCCTGCAAGCAAATGGCCAGTCTTTATTTTCGTTTTTTGAAAGAGCATATTCAAAAGTAAGGGTTGTTTCACTATTGTTATCACTGTAAATTTTTTTAAGCTCCCACTCGGCTGCGCGTACTAAGCCATGGGCGGATAATGTTTCTATCTGTGCTTTAGAAAATTGTTGTTTAAGACGTTCGGGGTTACGACCTAAATCTCCAAACCATGGCCAGCAAATGGGTATGCCGCCTCTTAATGGAAGCCCTTTTTTATAGTCACACTCATCGCTAAGCCAAATTAGAGCTGTTTCATTACTTTTCTTGTAATGAGTTAACTGAGCGCCTTGTAGAAAAACCTCTGCTTCGGCAAGTTCATTTTTAACTTTAACAGACACAAGCTCATTGTTAATATGAAAAGAAACGCTTTTGTGCTTACTGAATTTAGCGGACAGGTTTTCTAATGTTATAATTGAGCTCATAATTTTCTACAGTTTAATTTACAGGCTGCCTACTTACGGGTTCGCCCTAGGAATCATAAATTGTATCTTAGCCTAAAGCTTTAGGAAGCAAAATGTTAGAGCAGCAATATTATCAAAAAATTACACCTGCTCGCATTAGCTGGAGTGAGGGCGTGCCATATTCTCTCGACTTCGATGATATTTACTTTAATGAAGAAAGCGGTTTAGATGAAAGCAAGTACGTTTTTTTTGAACAGAATGATTTATTTAAGCGCTGGGAAAATATAGAAAGCGATTTTGTTATTGCTGAGACTGGTTTTGGAACTGGTTTAAATTTTTTAATTGCTAGTCAGCTATGGTTGGAAAAAAACAAAGACAATATTCTTCACTTTGTATCCGTAGATAAACACCCCCTCACAAAGTCAGACTTGAAAAAAAGCTTAGACCTATGGCCAGAATTCTCTGAAATCGGTGAAGAATTTTTAAAGTATTACCCGGAAATTGCACCTGGCTGGCAACAAATATGTCTGTTAAATGGTCGAGTAATACTCACCTTGTTTTTTGGTGATGTAGAGAATTTTTTAGAGCAGGCTAACTTTGTTGCCGATGCTTGGTTTCTGGATGGCTTTGCACCGAGTAAAAATAAAGGCATGTGGTCTACTGGCTTATATAAGAATATTGCTCGTCTAAGTGCTAAAGGCACAAGCTTTTCTACTTTTACATCAGCAGGCGATGTGCGACGTGGCTTAATAAAGGCAGGCTTTACTGTAATAAAAGCCAAAGGCTATAAGTGGAAGCGTGAACTTATAAAAGGCTTGTTTGAAAACCATAGCCTGAATACAGACGGTTTGTACCCAGTATCTGATCAGCCTTGGTTTATGCATAGAAGAATGCCACATGAAAAGTGTATTGCTATTATTGGGGCAGGTCTTGCTGGAGCATTCACGGCGAATACCTTTGCTCAAAGGGGGTATAAGGTAACAGTTATAGATTCTGCGTCAGGCCCTGCTCAGAAAGCTTCCGGTAATAAGCAGGCGCTGATTTATTGTCGTTTTAGCGCATACCCATCACCGCAGTATGACTTTTACCATCAAGCTTATTTGCGTAGTGTAAATGTCTTACAAGATTTTTCTTACGTTTATCAAAAAGGCTTATTGGACTTATCGTTTGACTCTAAAAGCCGTGAGCGATTCGCTCATTTGGAAAGTTCTTCAGTTTGGGATTCTCACGTCATGCAATTTGTTGGTAGTGAACAGGCCAGTTTACTCACAGGTATAGATGTTCAGAAGGGTGGTGTGTTTATGCCCAACGGCGGATATGTAAACCCTGCCGCTTTATGTGAAAATTTACTAAAGCATAAAAATATTGAATTGAAGTTTAATTGTGAGATAACTGGAATTGAAAAGCAAAACGACGAATGGCAATTACTTGATGAAAATAGTCAGTTACAGCATAAGTCAAAAATATTAATTATAGCGACTGCATATTCTAGTTTAGACTTTGATTGCTTGAAGCATATGCCTTTAAAGAATATTCGTGGACAAGTTTCCCACCTTGCTGCCAGTAATGAAAGTAAAGCGCTAAAAATTCCGATTTGTTATGAAGGTTATATAGCGCCCGCTGAAAATGGTATACATAGCGTGGGCGCAAGTTTTAACCTGCATGAAAGCACTGAGGAAACCCGTGTAGAAGACTATGCTGACAACTTATCGAAATTAAACAACCGTTTGTCGATAAGCCTAGGCAAAAATGAAAATGATGTACTTAACTATACGCAAGATAGAGTTGGGTTTCGGTGTCATGCGCCTGATTACTTACCTGTAGTAGGGCCAGTTGCTGACATACAATTTTATCGAAATAGATATAATGATTTAGGTAAGGGTAAATTGAAAAAAACCTATCCGGTTAACATGCTTGAAGATGGTTTATTTGTAAACCTTGCGCATGGGTCGCGTGGTGTGGTTAGTGCTCCTTTATGCGCTGAAATTTTATTTTCATACATAAATGAAAAAACAGTTTTTCCAGTTAGTGAAGCCATACGGACGGCATTACACCCAGCGAGGTTTATTATAAAAGCGCTGAAACAAAGGAAAGAAATTAATTAAATTATCTACAAGGAAGTAGGTGAAATGGACAAGATATATCTAACACAAGACGTTTTAAAGAGTCTCAATAAAGTTTCTCGTTATTTAACACGCAATCATGGCATTGTGACTAAAATGACAGATGAAAAATTACTGATTAAAGTTTTTCATTCATGCCGTTATATTAAAGACGACAAGTTGTCGATTATGTTCCAAGAAATTAAACATCAAATGTCACAGCCTATAGACGGTGACCTTACATTGTTTGCTTTCGATATTGATGACTATGTTATTCGTTGTGTAGGTATGGAAGAAAATGGTCATTTTGAAGAGTCCTTATCTAAACTGACACAAAAGAAAAGCTGGTTTTCAAACAATAAGCAACGTTTGTCTGTGAAATAAACGATGTTCTGATACTATAAATAATATTCATTAATATAGTGCCAGTTTATTTTGAAAAACAACGAAGATACAGTTGCTGTAGTTCTCGCAGGCGGCGAGGGCCGTAGGGTTAATGGGCAAGACAAAGGCTTACTTACTAATGATGGCCAAGCCAATATTCAACGCTCTGTTTCCTTTTTACAAACACATTTTCCTCAAGTCATTATCTCGGCTAATCGTAATATTTCCCAATACGAAAATTTTTCGCCTACAGTCTTACAAGACTCTAGTTTTATACACGAGGGCGAATACCTAGGCCCACTAG
>CAYZLE010000128.1:0-4553 GCA_964479305.1 uncultured Gammaproteobacteria bacterium
ACAAAAAAATCATTTCATCATTATTGTGTGCTTTAACACTAACAGTATCTTCAGTCGCTCATGCTGAATTAAAAGTTGCTTTTGTGAATATGGACAAAGCAATGAATAGTTCAAGCCTTGCTAAAAAATTAACAGGTGCTTTTGAGTCTAAGTTTTCACAACGTGCAAAAGAGATTAAGTCTTTAGAGTCTTCTCTTCGTAATACACGCCAACAAGCTGTTAAAGATAGCCTAACGATGTCTGTAGCTAAGCGCGAAGAAACGCAAGCGACTATCTTACGTAAAGATCGTGAATTACGTTTTAAGAAAAGTGTCTTAGATGACGATGCTAAATTAGGTAATGCTAAAATTGTTCGCCAAGTTGAAGCGGCTGTTTTAAAAGTAATTTCTGATTTAACAAAACAAGAAAACTATGACCTTGTATTAACTTCTGGTGTTTTATATAGCAGCAACAAAGTTGATATAACAGATAAAGTTATTGCTAAGCTACAATAATTTTATGTCTTATTCGCTGCAACAGATCGCTAAAAAACTTTCACTCACCGCTGTAGGTGATTGCGAGTTAGAATCTGTTGCGGCAATAGATTTGGCTACTAATGCAGATATTACTTTTGTAAATAAAAAAGCCTATCTGTCACAACTAAAATCAACTAAAGCATCTGCCGTTATTATCAAGCCAGAATGGCAAGATGAATGTAGTTTGCCTTGTTTGTTGTCTGACGATCCGTACTTTACCAATGCGCAAGTAACAGCATTGCTTTACCCCGATGTTTATACAAAAACGCCTGTAATAGCCAGCAATACCACTATTGATAATAGCGCTGTAATACCTAGTTCATGCGCTTTATCTGCTAACGTGGTCATAGGCAAAAATGTTGTTTTAGGTGAAAATTGTTATTTGGCGCCTGGGGTGGTTATAAGTGATGGTGTAAAGATTGGTGCCAATGCCCGCATTCACCCTAATGTAGTGATTATGCATGACTGTATCATTGGCGATAATGCCGTTATTCATGCTGGAGCAGTTATTGGAGCAGATGGTTTTGGTTTTGCACCAAAAGATAAAATTTGGCACAAAATTCCGCAAGTAGGCCGTGTTGTGATTCATAACAATGTTGAAATTGGAGCAAATACCACGATTGATCGTGGGGCCAATAGAGATACTATTATTGAAGATGGCGTTAAATTAGATAATCTTATTCAAGTTGCTCATAATGTGCATATTGGTGCGCATACCGCTATTGCGGCAAAGGTCGGTATCGCAGGTAGCGCAAAAATCGGCCAATACTGTACAATTGGTGGCGCTGCAGTAGTGCTAGGGCACTTAGAAATTGTAGACGGCGTGCATATTAATGCATGCTCATTAGTAACAAATAGTATTTCTGAGGCTGGACAATATGCCTCAGGAACACCTCTAGAACCAGTAGCAAGCTGGCGCAAAAACCGTGCTCGATTCAAACAATTAGATGGCATGGCAAAAACACTAAAAAAATTATTAAAAGATTAGGACTTGGGGATAAAGTTTTGTATATAAATATCAATGAAATTTTAGAAATATTACCGCATCGTTACCCGTTTATATTGGTTGATAAGGTTGTTGAATTAGAAAAAAACGAAGCGATTACAGCGATAAAAAATGTGACTATTAATGAACCTTTTTTCCAAGGTCATTTTCCGGGGCATCCTGTATTTCCTGGTGTGCTTATGCTAGAAGCTATGGCGCAGGCAACAGCAATTTTAGCGTTTAAATCAAACCCAGAATTTAAAGATGGAAACTTATACTTATTTGCTGGTGTTGAGAAAGCACGTTTTAAACGTCAAGTTATTCCCGGTGATGTTATGCAAATTTCAGCTAAGCTGATTAGAAAGGCGCGTAACATGTGGAAGTTTGAAGCTGAAATAACCGTAGACGGTGATCTTGCTTGTTCGGCAGTATTAATGGGCGCTATCGTTCAAAAGTAATTATGGCAAATATTCATCCTACTGCAATTATTGATCCCTTAGCTTCTATCGCAGATGATGCGACTGTAGGTGCATATAGTGTTATTCAAGGTAAAGTTATTATTGGTGCGGGCTCAGTTATTGAACCGCATGTAGTTATTAAAGGCCCAACCACAATGGGTAAAAATAACCATGTTTTCCAATTTGCCTCTATTGGTGGTGATTCTCAAGCATTGGGTGAAACAGATGAAGAAACTTTCTTAACCATCGGTGACGGCAATACTTTTCGCGAATATTGCACGATTAATCGTGGTTCTACTAAAGCTGATTGCTTGACCCAAATTGGCAACAATAATTTATTTATGGCATCTACACACGTTGCTCACGACTGTGTTTTAGGTGATAACATTGTTTTCTCAAATGCTGCGTCTGTAGCTGGGCATGTGACGATAGGCGACCATGCGATTTTAGGTGGTTTTACTACCGTGCATCAATTTATTAATATTGGCGCGCATAGTTTTGCGGGCTTAAGTACAGTAATTAATCGCGATGTGCCTCCTTACGTAATGACCGCAGGCAACCATGCTAATGCCTTCGGTATTAACAAAGAGGGTTTAAAGCGTCGCGGTTTTGATGCTGAGCTAATTAGAGCACTTCATAAGGCCTACATGGCGATGGTTAAATCTCGAAAATCTCGTGAAGAGGGTTTAGAGAAAATAGCTGAGCTTATTGAGAAGCATGAAGAAGTTAAACACTTCTGCGACTTTATTCAAAATAGTGAACACGGCGTTGTTCGTACTCGGTAGAGTTTTACTCGTATTATGTGTTCTACTGCTATCGTGCTCAGTGCAAGGTCAGCAGGCCAAACAGCTTGATTTTAAAGTACTATTTACACTTCCTCATTCCACCGAAAATTTTACCCAAGGCTTAATTTACGAAGCGCCTTATTTGTATGAGAGTACAGGCTTATATTCAAAGTCTAAGCTGATTAAATATCGTCTAAATAGTCAGTCAATAGAAAAAGTTAAAGAACTGGCACTCCCCAAAAATATCTTCGCAGAAGGTATTAGCATTCACGAAGACTCGATTGTTATGCTTAGTTATAAACAGCAAAAAGCATGGGTGTTCGACAAAGAGACTTTTCAGCAGCTTAAGCAATTTGCTTATAAGGGCGAAGGCTGGGGCTTAACAAGTGGTTTAGGTAAATATGTAATGAGCAATGGAAGTGATAAATTACTGTTTAGATCTAAAAACGATTTTTCACTTAAACATCAACTTCCTATTAAGTTCAAAGGCCAAGCTGTAAGCAAGCTAAATGAACTAGATTGGTATAAAGGCTTAGTTGTTGCGAATATTTGGTATGACAATCGATTGATTTTCATCAACCCTTTTTCTGGTCAAGTTGTTTACTACATAGACCTTACAGCTTTAATGCAGCAATACGCTAAAGATGTGGGTAAAGGCAATGTTGCCAATGGCGTGGCTTATAACCTTGAAGATGACACCTTGTATGTCACTGGTAAAAATTGGGCTAAAATTTTTGCCATTAGGCTAAAGTTAAACTAGTTTTTATCGAGCATTTCAAATGCTAAGTCGGCTACATTTTTAGAGCAATTCTCTTCGCCAAATTCATCTTTAATCATTAGCATCTCATTTTTAATATTGAGCGTGTATTCTGTGTCGTCTAATTGCTTATTCACTTCATTTACAACATTGCTGACTGTGAAATTATCCTGAATGTACTCAGGCACTATGCCTTTGCCCGCAACAATGTTGGCTAGCCCAACATAAGGGATTTGTATTTTTTTCTTCATCCAATACCAAGATAGTTTGCTTACCTTGTAAACAATTACCATTGGTGTGCCTATCAGCGTAGCTTCAAGTGTGGCTGTACCAGAGGCTATCATGAGTGTTTTTGATGCGTTCATCACATCGTAAGAGCGGCCGTCTAGAACATACAAGTTGTGTAAGTTATATCTTTTTATGATTTTATTTATCAGGCTTCTATCAAGTGAAGGAGCGGCTGGCAAAATAAAAGCTAAATTATCACGCTGTGCATTTAAGGTTTTAGCCGACTGTAATAATTTAGGCAGAATTTCTTTAATTTCATGTGAACGACTACCCGGAACGATACCGATTAATGAGGTATTCTCAGGTAAATTAAATTCAGCGCAAATATCATTTGATGTCACCGAAGATTTTGCTCGTGAGGCTAATGGGTGACCAACGTAGCGAACGGGGATGTTAGCTTCTGTGTAGTACTTAAGCTCAAAAGGAAATAACACGGCCATCATATCGACTAATGTGCCAATTTTATGAATGCGCTCTGGGCGCCAAGCCCATATCTGTGGACTCACGTAAAATAAAACTTTAATACCGAGTTCTTTAGCAATAGCGGCCATACGTAAATTAAATTCAACGTAATCAATTAATACTAATAAATCAGGTGGGCTTTCGCGCAAGGCTTTTTCAACAGTTTTTAATGCGCGGCTAATTTCAGGCCAGTGTTTAAGCACTTCAATTAAGCCCATTACACCAATATTTTTTGCGTCGAAAACTAGATCAGCGCCAGCACTCTTCATATGAGTGCTGCCCATGCCAGTAAATTCTAGGCTA
>CAYZLE010000129.1:0-4503 GCA_964479305.1 uncultured Gammaproteobacteria bacterium
GGTCGTTTCGATCGTCAAGTTGTCGTTCCACTTCCTGATATTCGTGGTCGTGAGCAAATTTTAAAAGTACACATGAAAAAAGTGCCTTTAGACGGTGACGTAGATGCACGTGTGCTAGCACGTGGTACACCAGGCTTCTCAGGTGCTGAGCTTGCTAACTTAGTTAATGAAGCAGCACTGTTTAGTGCGCGCGCGAATAAGCGTAAAGTAGGTGCGGAAGAATTTGAAAAAGCACGCGACAAAATTATGATGGGTGCTGAACGTAAGTCGATGGTGATGAGTGAAGCCGAAAAAGAAATGACGGCTTACCACGAAGCAGGTCACGCTATTGTGGGTTATTTAATGCCTGAGCATGATCCAGTACATAAGGTAACGATTATTCCTCGTGGCCAAGCCTTAGGTGTTACGCATTACTTGCCTGAAGATGATCGTTTAAGTTACAGCAAACGTTACATGCTAGGCCGTATTGCCTCAGCATACGGTGGTCGTATTGCTGAAGAAATAACAGGCGGTGCTGACTCGGTTTCTAATGGTGCAGCAAGCGATATTCAGCAAGCTACCTCTATAGCGCGTAGCATGGTTGTGAACTATGGTATGTCTGACGAGCTAGGTCCTTTAGATTTTGATGCACGTGATAACGATGCATTAGGTTCACGTCATGTATCAAGTCATACTGAAAAGTTAATTGATAGTGAAATTAGACGCATAACCTCTGAGTGTTATGACTTGGCAACGAAAACTTTAGAAGACAATCGCGACATTCTTGAAAGCATGAAAGATGCTTTAATGGATTACGAAACGATTGATTCGAAACAAGTTGAAGACTTAATGGAACGCCGCAAAGTTCGTGAGCCAGCTGGCTGGGAAGATGATAACGGTGATTCTTCTGCCTCTTCAGGTGGAGATAAAACAACTGGTGAAGGTTCTGAGGAGAAAGACCCGGAAGCCAAAGATTCGGATGATAAGCCTATTGGTGGCCCTGCAGAACTACATTAAGTGTAAAGCATGTTAAAGATTCAAAATTTGATTAAACAAAAACGCCCATTAATAATGGGCGTTTTGAATGTTACCCCTGACTCATTTTCAGATGGTGGGCAATTTAATCAGACTGATAAAGCGCTACAGAAAATAGAAACTATGCTGGAGAACGGCGCTGATATTATCGATATTGGCGGTGAATCAACTCGTCCAAATGCAGAGCCCGTTCCAGTCGAAGAAGAGCTCAAGCGTGTTATTCCTGTTATAGAACAAGCCGTAAAACGATTTGAACCATATATATCTATAGATACCTTTAAGCTTGATGTTATGCGTGCAGCTGTAGAGGCGGGCGCTAGCATGATTAATGATGTGAATGCCTTGCGTAATGAAGGTTGTGTTGAGTATGTGGCTACGACGGATGCTGATATTTGTTTGATGCATATGCAGGGCAAACCTGCAGATATGCAGAATAGTCCGAAATACGACGGTGTTTTAAAGGATGTGAACGAGTTTTTAACACAACGTGTTGATGTTTGTCGCAAAGCTGGCATTGATAAATCACGTATTGTCATTGATCCTGGCTTTGGTTTTGGTAAAACATTTCAGAACAATATCGACCTTTTTAAAGGCTTATCCTCAATAATACAGGGCGATTACCCTGTTTTAGTGGGTGTTTCGCGTAAAACCATGCTGGGCGATATATTGGATGGTGCGCCCGTAGAAGAGCGTCAGCTCGCTAGTGTAATAGCTGGCATAAAAGCTGCTTTTAACTACAATGCGCAAATTATTCGCGTACATGATGTTAAAGAAACGACCGAAGCAATAAAAGTGTGGAAAGCACTGTAAGTAAAAGGAAATAGAAAATATGTCTAAAAGAGAATTTTTTGGTACTGATGGTATTCGTGGGCGTGTGGGTGTTTACCCAATGACTCCAGATTTTGTTTTAAAACTAGGTTGGGCTGCTGGCAAAGTTTTGGGTGCAAAAGCCGATGGGCCAATGCTTATTGGTAAAGATACTCGTATATCGGGTTATATGTTTGAATCTGCTCTTGAAGCTGGCCTTTCAGCTGCTGGTGTCGATGTGAAATTATTAGGCCCTATGCCTACTCCAGCTATTGCTTACCTAACGCAAACTTTACGTGCATCTGCAGGTATTGTAATTAGTGCTTCGCATAATCCATTTTACGATAACGGCATTAAGTTTCTTTCAGCGGAAGGCCAAAAGCTTCCGGACGAAATTGAAGAAGAAATCGAAGAAGAATTACGTCGCGCTATGAATAACGAAATGGACGGTATTGATTCAATGAATTTGGGTAAAGCCGAGAAAATTGAAGATGCTCGCGGTCGTTATATTGAATTTTGTAAAAGTACATTCCCTAGTAACTTAAACTTACACGGTATGAGTATCGTTGTAGATTGCGCGCATGGTGCAGCCTATGAAGTAGCTCCTAGTGTATTTAGTGAACTAGGCGCAGAAGTGATTGCTATTGGCGACAAGCCAAATGGTACAAACATTAATGATGGTGTTGGTGCGACTAGTACTAAACGATTAAAACTTGCTGTACTAGAGCACGAAGCCGATTTAGGTGTAGCTTTAGATGGCGATGCTGACCGTATAATGATGGTTGATCATAAAGGTGAAATTTTAGATGGTGATGAAATTATGTTTGTTATCGCAAATCACCTGAAAGAATCTGGTAAAGAGTGCCCGGGCGTTGTTGGCACCTTGATGAGTAATTTTGGTTTTGAACTTGCGCTTAAAGAACGTGGTATTGATTTCGTTCGTGCTAACGTAGGTGATCGTTATGTATTGCAAGAGCTGCAAGAAAAAGGCTGGAACCTTGGTGGTGAACCATCAGGTCATGTGATTTGCATGGATAAGATTAAAACAGGTGACGGCATTGTTGCTGCACTTCAAGCCTTAAGTGTTGTACAAGAAAGCCAGTTGAGCCTGTACGACCTTAAACAAGGTATGCAGAAGTTGCCACAGGTTATGATCAATGTACCCGTTAAACAGCGTTACAACCCAAATGAAGTAGATTCAGTTGTGTCTGCAGTGGCAGCTGCAGAAGATAAATTGGCAGGAACAGGGCGCGTTTTACTACGTGCTTCCGGTACTGAACCATTAATTCGTGTGATGGTAGAAGGCAAGGATTTAAGCCTAGTTAACGAATTAGCGAAAGAACTGGCTAAAGAAGTAGAAAAAGCCGCGTAAATCATTGATTTATGAGTGTTCTAAACGTAATATGCGCACCTAATTTGAAAAAGTCCTGAGTAATATGCCAACAAAGTACGTTATAGGTAATTGGAAGTTAAATGGTTCGGTTGATAGCAATCGCGCTTTAGTGACTGACTGTGTTAAACAGGCGGAAGGCTTAAGCGGCGTTCAAATTGCTGTTTGCCCTACTTACTTGCATATTGCGGACGTAAGTCAGCTTATCAGTGGCTCAAATATTCAACTAGGTGCTCAAAACGTATCAGATCAACAAGAAGGTGCTTTTACAGCTGAAGTGTCGGCGAGTATGTTGGCTGAGTATAAATGCCAATATACGATCATTGGTCATTCAGAGCGTCGCCATGTTTATGGTGAAACACAAAGCACTTTGAATCAAAAAGTTGCTCAGGCTTTAGAAGCAGGTCTTACACCTGTTTATTGTGTGGGTGAAACTTTAGCTGACCGTGAGTCAGAGCAAACTGAAAATGTAATTGCCCAACAACTTGATCCAGTTATTGAACAAGTGGGTATTAAAGCATTTGAAAATATTATTATTGCTTATGAACCAGTATGGGCAATTGGTACGGGTTTAGCGGCAAGCTCTGAGCAGGCTCAAGCTGTTCATGCTTATATACGTGAGCGTATAGCCAAGCAAGATGCGGCTGTCGCGGCTAAACTTAGTATATTGTATGGTGGCAGTGTAAAGCCTGCTAACGCACAAGAGTTATTTACACAAACGGATATTGACGGTGGCCTTATTGGTGGTGCTGCCTTAAAAGCCAATGACTTTATAGCTATAGCCAAAGCGGCTGTTGCTTAACATTACATAAATTTATAGAAGAGAGAGAACAACCATGCAATCAGCTTTATTAGTTATTCACGTATTACTATGTCTTTCATTAATTGGTCTTGTGCTTATTCAGCAAGGTAAAGGTGCTGATGCAGGTGCGGCATTTGGTGGCGGTGCGTCATCAGCGGTATTTGGCGCTTCAGGTGCCGGTTCATTTTTAACGCGTTTAACCACAGGTATCGCAATTGCATTTTTTATTACGTCTTTAAGCCTAGCTTATATTGCTGCTAAGAAAAATGTAGACACAAGCATTGTTGACCAGGTTCAAGCAAAAGAAGCCATTGCTGCTGAAAAAGCGGCAAGCGAAGTTCAGCCTGCAGATTTACCGTCTTCACTAGAAGGTGCAGATCAAGGTTTAATTCCTCAAGAAGTACCGGCTGATTTACCTAAGCAATAAAAAAGTTGCTTATACAAGCAAATTGGTCGATGTGGTGAAATTGGTAGACACGCTACCTTGAGG
>CAYZLE010000130.1:0-4493 GCA_964479305.1 uncultured Gammaproteobacteria bacterium
CAATGGGCGTATACATTGGTCAAAGTACAAAAATCTTTAACCGCATGACGGGCGAAGTGACTTATGGTCGCGTACCAGCTGGATCAGTAGTTGTTTCAGGCAACCTACCATCAGAAGATGGCACTTACAGCCTTTACTGTGCAGTTATCGTGAAACAAGTTGATGAAAAGACATTAAGCAAAACTGGTATTAACGAGATCCTGCGTTCAATCTAATGATTGTTTACGGCATACCAAATTGCGATACCGTAGCGAAAACACGTCGTTGGCTAACAGCTAACGACGTTGATTTCACATTCCAAAACTTCAAAAAAGACGGTATTGATAAAGCCACTATTGCTTCGTGGTTAAACACAATTGAATGGTCAGCCTTATTAAACAAACGCGGCACTACTTATAGAAAACTTAGCGATGAGCAAAAAGCGCTATTAGAAGAACAAAATATCGAACTACTTATCGAATACCCTAGTCTTATGAAAAGACCTGTTATTACATTCGATAAACATGTTCTTTTAGGCTTTAAAGAAGGCGTTATAGCTTTACTCGAACAAGAGGTAAAATAATGGAAATTTCTGTTACTACACCTGCCTTACTCTTTCCTGCAGTAAGTTTGCTATTGCTTGCTTACACAAACCGTTTCTTAGCCTTATCAAACATCGTACGCATACTCAGCAAAAACTACGACAATGGCGAAGACCACAATATTATTGAACAAATTAACAACTTACTTAAACGCATAAGTTTAATTAAAACCACACAAGCCTTTGGCGTGATTAGCCTTATTGTGTGCTGCTTCTCAATGTTCTTTTTGTATATAAATTTACAAACATTGGGCGAACTCACTTTTGGTTTAAGCATCTTATTAATGACATGCTCTCTTGCATTTTCACTACAGGAAATATTCCTGAGTGGCGTTGCATTAAAGTTAGAGCTTGAACATATTCAACAAAAACAAAACGATAAAGACAAATAGTTATGGCTCAATACGTATATACAATGAATGGTGTGGGCAAAGTTGTACCACCTAATAAATTTATTCTAAAAGATATTTACCTAAACTTTTTCCACGGCGCCAAAATCGGCGTACTGGGTTATAACGGTGCTGGTAAATCAACCCTCCTGCGAATAATGGCAGGCCTAGATAAAGATATTGTTGGCGAAGCTAGACCACAAGCCGGTTTAAAAATTGGTTATTTATCTCAAGAACCGCAACTAGACGAAAGCAAAGATGTACGCGGTAATGTAGAAGAAGGCGTAAGCGAAATTAAAGCTTTAGTTGATGAATTCAACCAAATCAGCATGAAGTTTGCAGAGCCAATGTCAGACGATGAAATGACACAGCTACTTGCTCGACAAGCTGAATTACAAGATGCTATTGAAGCCGCTGATGCTTGGGAAATAGAAAGAAAATTAGAACGCGCTGCAGACGCTCTACGCTTACCAGCCTGGGATGCAGAAGTGAAACATTTATCAGGTGGTGAAAAACGCCGCGTTGCATTATGCCGTTTATTATTATCAAACCCTGAAATGCTTATTCTCGATGAGCCAACTAACCACCTTGATGCAGAATCTGTTGCATGGTTAGAACAATTCTTACATGAGTATAAAGGCACAGTTGTAGCCGTAACCCATGATAGATACTTCTTAGACAATGTTGCTGGTTGGATTTTAGAGCTAGATAGAGGCCAAGGCATTCCTTGGGAAGGCAACTACTCATCTTGGCTTGAGCAAAAACAAGCTCGCCTTGAACAAGAAGAAAAACAAGAAAGCGCACGTAAAAAAGCCATGGCAACTGAACTTGAATGGGTACGCAGCAACCCTAAAGGCCGCCATGCAAAAAGTAAGTCACGTTTAAAGCAATTTGAAGAACTTGCTTCAAGTGATTACCAAAAACGTAGTGAAACAAAAGATTTATACATCCCACCTGGCGACAGACTTGGCGATAACGTTATTGAGTTTATCAACGTACAAAAAAGTTACGGCGACAAACTTTTATATAACGACTTAACATTTAATTTACCACGCGGTGGTATTGTCGGTGTTATTGGCCCTAACGGTGCAGGTAAAACAACTTTATTCAAGTTAATCACTGATCAAGAAAAACCAGATAGTGGCGAAATTAAAATTGGCTCAACTGCCAACATCGCCTACGTTGATCAAAGCCGCGATGCTTTAGATGACAAGAACACTGTTTGGGAAGAAGTATCAGATGGTTTAGATTTACTGCAAGTCGGTAAATATGAAACGCCATCTCGCGCATACCTAGGCCGCTTTAACTTTAAAGGTGGTGACCAGCAAAAACGCGTTGGTGATTTATCGGGTGGTGAACGTAACCGTGTGCATTTAGCTAAGCTGCTTAAAAAAGGCGGCAACGTACTATTACTAGATGAACCGACAAACGACCTTGATGTCGAAACACTTCGAGCACTAGAAGAAGCATTACTAGACTTCCCGGGCTGTGCTGTTGTCACATCGCATGATAGATGGTTCTTAGATAGAATTGCTACGCACATCCTAGCCTTTGAAGGTGATAGTGAAACAGTATGGTTCGAAGGTAACTATGCTGACTACGCAGAAGACTATAAACGTCGCAAAGGTGAGTCTGCTGACCAACCTAAACGTATTAAGTATAAAAAGCTGAGTTAAAAAGTAATGACTAAGAATATAAAGTCTTTATCACTATATTCAATACTTTTTATTTGCATTACATTTCTATTTGTAGGCACAGGCTTTAAACAAAACCAAGAAATGAAAGAACTTTGGAATCTTGGTCATTTCATTCTTTTTTCTTTGTTAGCCTGCCTTCCAAGTATTTGTAAGCTCCTAAACAAACTTCCACTTTGGCAACGCTTAATAGTGGCCATTGTGTTTAGCACCGTTATTGCCGGCATTATTGAGGCCGCACAACTTCTTATTGGACGATCAGCTTCAGCTTATGATATTTTCATTAGTGTGATGGGGGCTATCGCATCTATATTTGTATTCACAAAAGGGAAAAGCCCCTGGAAATATATAGCAGCATTTATATGTTTTTTATTAGCCTCTTCATTATTTATTATATCCATGCTGAATTACTCATACTCCAAGAAAGAGCTTGATGTAGAAATTGGTTTGTCAAAACCCGGTGAATTCAGCACATTATCTGGTAGGGCAAAACGCCTCATTAACCAGCAAGACAAAACTATTACTGTCATTTTTGATACCAGCGTATATTCAACGATTTACTTTCGAAGAATACAAGAAGACTGGTCAAAATATAAAAGCCTTCGTGTAGAGCTAAGCAATCTGACAGACAAACCTTTTCAGCTTGTCTTTGACGTTAAAGATCATCAGCATTTTACGAGCAAAAATCGAGAGTACACAGACCGCTACGCAGAAAGAATCAACATTAAGCCCGGCAAGCAAGTTGTTACTATTCCAATTGAAAAAATTAAAAATGCACCTCTCGGACGAGAAATGGATATGACTAACATAAGAGAATTTATGTTAGCCACTTACTATGTAAGCCAAGAATTCACAGTGATTTTCCACTCGATGAACCTTGTTCCTTAAAAAACGTAAAGCTAGATTTACTTAACAAACCTAGCTGCGTTATAAAACATTTGCATCCAAGCGCTATCTTCTGATTGCGCTTGGTCACTGTAAGACATCTGCACCTGCCTAAACACACGTTCAGGGTGTGGCATCATAATCGTCGCACGACCATCTTCACTTGTTACTGCTGCAATCGCGTCTGAAGAGCCATTAGGGTTACTTGGGTAATCCATCGTCACATCACCAGCTGAGTTCACATACTGACCACTCACTAATGAGCTAGACATATCATGCTCAAAGCTTGCGCGCCCTTCACCATGAGAAACAACCACTGGAATACTTGAACCCTGCATGCCCGCTAACAACACTGAAGCTGAGTCTGTAATTTTCATAGTACTTAAACGAGCTTCAAACTGTTCAGAGACATTGCGTTCAAAACTAGGCCAATGAGTAGCACCCGGAATAAGTGAAGCAAGTTTAGATAACATTTGGCAACCGTTACAAACACCTAAGGTAAAACTATCTTGTCTAGTAAAGAAAGCTTCAAACTGATCACGTAAAGCAGGATTAAATAAAATTGATTTAGCCCAACCGCCACCAGCGCCTAATACATCACCATAGGAGAAACCACCGCAAGCGGCTAAACCTTTAAAATCTTGCAAGTTAAAACGTTTGTTTTGTAAGTCACTCATGTGAACATCAACCGCCTCAAAACCTGCGCGGTCAAAAGCAGCTGCCATTTCCATATGACCATTAACGCCCTGCTCACGCAAGATAGCGACTTTAGCTTTGCTTTGTAAAATTGCAGGTGCAATATCAAAGCTTAAGTTAGTTTGTAAGCCACTGTTATTTTCATCACGAATTAATGCAAATTCTTGATCAGCGCATTCTGGGTTATCACGTAGCTTTTGAATGTGATAACTTGTTTTAGACCAAGTCTCTTGCAAGTCAGCTCTTGTA
>CAYZLE010000131.1:0-4468 GCA_964479305.1 uncultured Gammaproteobacteria bacterium
CGCTTTCATCGGACCTAACGTCAGATTTTGCAGAATTGTCAGATGCGGGAATAAGTTGAAATGTTGAAATACCATACCCACTTCACGGCGGATACTTTCGATATTTTTAACATCTTCAATCATCTCAACATTGTCCACGGTTAGTGAACCTCGTTGAAATTCTTCTAAGCGGTTAATGCAGCGAATGAGTGTTGACTTGCCTGAACCCGAAGGGCCACAAATAACGATACGCTCGCCTTTGGCTACCTTTAAGTCAATGTCTTTAAGCACGTGAAAGTCACCGTACCACTTATTCATTTTCTCAATAGCAATAATGCTATCGTCTGAAGTTTTTTTAGAGTTAGCCATAATTAACCTTGTCTTTTAAACCTTAATCGCGTTTATCAGTGTCGAGTTTTTCTTCAATATTGGTAGCCAACATTGACATACTGAAACAACACAACCAAAAAATAACACCTACAAATAAATAGCCTTCCGCAGCATGACCACCAAGCCAATTAGAGTTACTTAAAGCACTCATAATTACTTGTAGCATTTCTGGAACGGCAATAACTAGCAAGAACACTGTATTTTTAAACACCATAACCAGCGTTGCCAGTATGTTCGGCATAGCAACTTTGATCACCTGCGGGAAAATAATAAGTAGTGTTTTCTTCCAGTAACCTAAGCCAAGAGAGTCAGCCGCTTCGTACTGGCCTTTAGGTATAGCTTGGAAGCCACTTCTAAACACTTCGGCCATATAAGCCGCCATAAATAAAACTAAAATAATCCAAACCCTAACTAACTTATCTACTGTGACATTTTCAGGGAAGAATAATGGCAGCATAACTGAGCCCATAAAAAATAAAGCTAAGATAGGCGTACCACGGAAAAATTCTATGCAAATAATGCTGACTGATTTTGCTAAAGGCATATCAGACTGCCGGCCAAGCGCCCAAAGAAAACTTAGTGGGAATGCGATAATCATACTCGCCGCAGCGATTAAAATATTTAAAGAAAAGCCACCCCATAAATCAGTAGTGACTGTTGGAAGACCTAGCAAGCCACCCTTTAAAATTATTACGCAAACAAAAGGCAATGCTATAAATGCTGCTAAAGATACTTTATTTCTTAACCTTGGCGGCAAAAGAAATGACGAGGCAATAACAGCAAACAATAAAAACAGACAAAGGTTAACGCGCCAAATTTGCCCATCAGGGTAACTGCCATAAAATATTTGTTGTGCCCAGGCACTAATAAAAACCCAGCATGCGCCGGCCTTAGTGCAATCACTTTCTTTTGTGCCAGTCCAGTTTGCCGAAATAAATAACCAATCAATCATTTTCGGTAAAGTCATTACTAACAAGGCAACAATAACCAAGGTTGCAACAATATTAAAACCAGATGAAAATAAATTAGTTCTAAGCCATGCAATAGGGCCTGTAGTAGAAATAGGTGCTGGCTGTGCCGGTAATGGTTTAAATTCTTCTGCTGACATACTTACCTCGACACCAATTTTGACTTGCCATCGAAACGATTCATAACAAAAGAAATCACCATATTAATAAAGAAGTAAACAGCCAATGTCATAAACATCATTTCAATCGCCTGGCCTACTTGGTTTAATGCTGAGCCCGCAAACACGGTAAATAGTTCTGGGTAACCAATAGCTGTTGCAATCGTCGAATTTTTTACTAAGCTTTGATATTCGCTATTCAACATCGGTGTAATAACACGCATCGATTGCGGCACGACAATTAAAGACATCACTTTATTAGGACGTAAACCAATACTGCTTGCCGCTTCAATTTGGCCTTTAGGTACAGACTGAATACCTGCTCTTACGGCTTCTGCAATAAACGCACCGGTATAAACAGACAATGCAATTGATAACGCAATTAACTCTGGGATAACGTTTACCCCACCCTTAAAGTTAAAGCCTTTTAATACAGGATAGTCAAAATGGAAAGGCACACCAGTTACCAAGAGAGCAAGTAAAGGTAAACCAAATAGCAAACCTAGCCCAGCCCAAAACAAAGGAAATTGAGCACCTGTAGCTTCTTGACGTTTTTTAGCCCAGTAACGTAAAGCGAAAATAACAGCGATTGCTAAAGGAAGCGCTATATAAACCAAGTTTGATCCAGCCTCACCCACCAGCTTAGGAAAATATAAACCACGTATATTTAAGAACACTGACTCACCAATACTTAAACTTTCTCTAGCACTAGGCATAGTGGCAAGTACAGCTGAGTACCAAAATAGCACTTGTAAAATAACGGGGATATTTCGAAAAATTTCTACGTAGATTGTAGCTATTTTTTGGATTAGCCAATTTTTAGAAAAGTAGGCTATGCCGGCGATAAAGCCGAGTATCGTTGCAAAAAAGATACCTATTACACTCACCAGAACGGTGTTTAAAACACCCACTAAAAATATTCGTGAGTAGTTATCGGTTGTTTGAAATGGGACCAATGACATCAGTACATCGAAGCCCGTAGCAGTTTTTAAAAAGCCAAAACCACTTTTAATGCCTTGTGCAGACATGTTGCTTAAGGTGTTACTAATCACACCATAAAAAAATAATGCTAACAGTGCCGCTAATATGAACTGATATATTAAAGCTCTATATTTAGGGTTGTTATAGAAAGCGGTAGTTTTACTACCTGGCCGAGTTGCGGCCTTGATTTGTTCGGTTGTTTTGCTAAAGAACATATATGTAATGATTATTTATTATTAAATAAAAAGGGCGCTGTTAGCGCCCTTTTTGTATAGCAATGAATTAACGCATTGCAGGTGAGTATAAAATACCACCTTTATTCCACTGTGCATTTAAGCCACGTTCAATTTTTAGCGGTGAACCTTGACCAACATTACGCTCGAAAGATTCAGAGTAGTTACCAACTTGTTTAATAAGTTGATAAGCCCAGTCAGCATTTAAGCCTAGCTTGCTACCCAAATCGCCTTCAGCACCTAGTAAGCGTTTTTGACCTGGTTTACCATTAAGTACTAAGTCATCAGCGTTTGCAGATGTTACGCCTTGGAATTCAGCTTCGATAGATGCATTTACTACCCACTTAACAATGTTAAACCAAACATCGTCGCCTTGACGAACTACAGGACCTAGAGGCTCTTTTGATACCACTTCTGGCAATACAACAGCACCCGCTGGATCTTGTAAACCAATACGTAAAGCATATAGTTGAGACTGATCAGATACTAAGAAGTCACAACGACCTGATTCAAAACCAGCACGCGTTTGGTCTGAAGTATCGAAAGTAACCGCTTTGTAAGACAAACCGTTTTCACGGAAGTAATCGGCAATTGCTAGCTCTGTAGATGTACCGGCTTGAATACAAGCATTAGCACCATCTAGCTCTGTAGCGCTTTTAAGGCCTAGCGCCTTACGTACCATGAAGCCAGTACCATCATAATAAATAGTACCTGCGAAGTTTAAACCTAATGATGTATCACGTGTGTGAGTCCATGTTGTGTTACGAGAAAGAATATCAATTTCACCAGACTGTAAAGCTGTGAAACGTTCTTTAGCTGTTAATGGCTTATACTTAACTTTTGAAGCATCACCCAAAACGGCTGCTGCTAAACCACGGCAAACATCAACGTCTAAACCGCTGTATACGCCTTTTTCATCTTTTTGTGAAAAGCCTGCTAAACCTGTACTTACGCCACAGTTCACATAATCACGACCTTTAACACTTTCTAAAGTACCAGTTGCTACAGCTTCTTTTACTTCTTCAACAACTTTAGCTGCTGCTGTACTTGCTGTTTTTGTTGCTGCTTCCGCAACTTCCTCTGTTTTGCCACCACATGCTGCTAATAAAGCAACAGATGACATGATCAATAATGTTTTAAGTTTCATTGTTAGTCTCCCGTCTAATATTGTGTCTCTATGAATAGAGTCTACCTTGATAGTAAACCTAATTTTATGACTTATCAAGATAAATGCATCATCCTTTGGTCGCGCACAAAAAAGGCGTATTTCCAACTAGAAATACGCCCTAATATGAGCCTTGCATGGCATTTAAACTAAAAAGCTATACTAGTTCAGCACCATGCCAGTGCAAAACACATGTATATTTTACAATAACTTAAACTGAAAAAGACGAACCACAACCACAAGTTGTTTCAGCATTAGGATTACGAATAACGAACTGTGAACCTTGAAGGTCTTCTTTATAGTCAATTTCAGCGCCCACTAAATATTGGTAGCTCATTGGGTCAATTAATAAAGTCACGCCATCTTTAACAACGCTTGTATCACCATCGCCAATATCTTCATCGAAGGTGAAACCGTACTGAAAACCAGAACAACCACCACCGGTTACAAAAACACGTAGTTTAAGCGATTCATTCTGCTCTTCTTCGATCAAGTTTTTAACTTTAGCCACTGCTGAATCAGTAAATTCTAGTGGTGGCGGTAAGTCTTCAAAGTTCTGCATATCTGCTTGTGTAGTCATTTTGTTCTCAAATT
>CAYZLE010000132.1:0-4458 GCA_964479305.1 uncultured Gammaproteobacteria bacterium
ATTTAAACCCATATCAGCCCAGCCCGATTTCAGCAAAGCATTATTAGATAAAGGTCCATCAATGCGAATTTGATTTAAGCGCGGTTTTGCTAATTGCGGATAACCTTCTTCAAGGTAACGACTACCTAATACCAAGTTGGCTTTATCTTGAAGAGCCTGCAAATCTTTTTCATTAGAAGAGAGTGTGCCTACATTCTCTAAAAGTTTTGCGCCTTGTGCTTTATTACCTGAAAGCAAATTAGCAACACCTAGATTATATTGAGAAAAATACTGGTGCTCTTTTGAGTTACGTAAAGTTGTAAGTAGCGGGATAGCCTCGTCATAATTACGCTGAGTCATTTCTGACAAACCGCGCAACATCGCCACATCGTTTTTAAAATCTCTGTCTTGTTTTCCACGAATTAATTTTAAAGCGTTAATTGCTTTAATATATTGACCCTTGTTAAACAGAATGCGAGCCATTCTTAGAGCCGCTTTGTTTTGCGTCTCTTGGTCAACATTATCGTTAAATAATCTTTTTAAAGAACGCCCTGCTTTTTGGTGCATTCTGTAAGAGAGTTCAAGTTCGCCGATAGATAGTTCAGCAGCATCTTTATATTGAAAAAGCGTGTCTTCAGTAACATCATCAAGCCCATAGTGCTGACCTAACTCATGATCAAGCAGTCGCACTGCTGCGAAATAATCGTCTTGGTAGATATGATATAAAGCTTCGCCGTAAAAAAGATCTTTTAAACGTAAGCGGCTATCAGCAGATTCTTGCGCGATGGCAATACTAGCACCACCAATATATGACATTAGCAAACATAATAAGGTACTGAATAAATACTTCATTTTGATTGGGCGCTTAACCATTTACCAATTGCGTAATGCAATTGCAGGCTTACCTGCATTTTCAGATAGATTTAACTCAATAAAAACAGGCGCCGTGCTTTTACTAACATCAAACTCAGATGATGTTGTTGAACTTATATTTTTTTTGCGCGATAAAAGCTCAACTTGTATTTTATGTTTCCCTTGAGTCAAGTTAGTCATAATCAAACGCTGAACACCGCCTTTTTTCAATGACTCTACTTCTCGAAACACATATAGGTGATTGGCCACTTCAACATTATCAATCTTTAAGGAAATTGCATCCGGTTCAAAAGATGCTGAGTCTTGTAAAGAGACAAAAACCGAAGTTTGAGTATTTGATGGAAAAAGTAACTTTTCTTCTAAAAGTGATAATTCAGAATTAATTTGAATAACATCTTGCTTGAGACTTTGCACTTGCTCATCAATACTTCGCAGCTCAACCTTAGATGCTGGCGAACCAAGAGCTTGAGCATTTCCAATAATCGAATATTGAGAAAGAGCAACAAAGAAACATGAAATTAAAGCTGTTTTAATCCTAAACACTGAAACCTCCAAACTAACAATATTTCTGCACATACCCAATAAGGCAGGCTTATTAATTATTGATAAAAAATAAGTATACTAGTTGCTGAGCAATTAGTAAGCACTTTATCTGATTAAGGCCATTCTAGCTATGTTTTTTCAGCCTTTAAAGCTTTAATTAGGCGCAATGTAGAGCCATCATGCGCTGTTTCCACCTCATCAGCTGAACGTAGATTTTTGTTGATAATTTCAGCTAGCTCTTTACCGTACTCTACACCCCACTGATCATAGGAATTTATATTCCAAACCACACCCTGAACAAACACTTTGTGTTCATACAAAGCTATTAAAGAACCTAGAGCTGAGGGAGTAATTTTTTCCATATAAATAATATTTGACGGCCTACTCCCACTAAAACTTTGGTAAACACTTTTTCCTTTCGGTGTTGGTCTGCCCATCATCAATGCTTCCATTTGGGCAATACAGTTAGCATTAAGTATATTTTGCGACTGTTGACGACCACTGGATGTAAATCGTGTAGTGATAAAATCACATGGGACAAGCTTTGTTCCCTGGTGTAACAGCTGGAAAAAGGCATGTTGGCCATTCGTACCCGCCACACCCCATATCACCGGGCCAGTCTGATAGTCTATATCCTCTCCATCACGATCAATAGATTTACCATTACTTTCCATGTCAATTTGCTGTAAATACCTTGGCATCTCACTCAGTCTGTAGGAATAAGGCAATATAGCCTGTGTTTGAGCCCCACAAAAATTGTTATACCAGACACCCAACATCGCCATAATAACGGGCATGTTCCTTCTTAATGGGGCATTCTTAAAATGCTCATCCATTAAATGAGCACCTTCTAAAAGCTCAGTATGATTCTTTTCACCGACGGCTAATAAAATCGACAAACCAATTGAAGACCATAATGAAAAACGTCCACCCACCCAGTCCCACATTGGGAAAATTTGAGCAGGTTTAACACCAAACTCTATGGCCGCCTCATTATTAGATGTTACAGCCGCAAGGTGCTGACCTAGCTGCTCAACTGGAACGCCATTATCAAGCATCCACTGTTTGACAATCTTTGCATTGAATAGAGTTTCATGTGTACCAAATGTTTTTGACGCAATAATAAAAAGCGTGTCATCAGGCTTACAACCCTTCAGGGCATCTTCAAGCTCATCAGGGTCAACACTCGATACAAAGTGACTTGTTATGCCTGGTATAGAGAAATCTTTAAGCGCACTGACAACTAATTTAGGCCCCAAGTCAGAGCCACCAATGCCAATATTGACAATATGTGTTATTGGCTTGCCGTTATGGCCTAGCCACTCATGTTGATGAACTTGCTTTGCAAAACCACGCATCCTTTCGTTTGCTTCGGCTATTGCAGGGATAATATCTTCACCTTCGAGTACAAGGCTACTTTCTTGTTTTTGCCTTAAAGCAGTATGCAATACAGCCCTATCTTCTGTGTGATTAATTTTTTCACCAGTGAATAGCTTTTCTCTCCAGCCAGAAAATGACTGCTGTTCCAATAAATCCATTAATAAATCTATTGTTTCATCGGAGATTGCATTTTTAGAAAAGTCTAAGGATAACTCGCCAACTGATATAGAGAGTTTTTCAGCACGCATTGAATCTTCAGCAAATAAGTCTTTAATTTGCCGATTAATGTACTTTTTTTGATGAAGCTGAAGCTTTCGCCAAGCAGAAGAAGCGGTCAGTTTACCCATAATTTATAATCAATTAATACTGAACATTAAGAGTAACATGTTGCTTAAGCCTTAGGCTAGCATAGGAGTAAGTAGTTTACGTTTTAAGCAGCCTGAGTAGGAATAACATTGGCTGTTCTAGCAATAGTATTATCTGGATTTAGATAAACTAATGCAGGTTTATGCTTATCAGCCTCTTCAGGACTATAGTCAGCATAAGTACAGATAATAATCTTATCATTAGGCTGAGCTTTATGCGCTGCAGCGCCATTAATTGAAATAATACCTGAGCCAGATTCTGCACGAATAATATAAGTACTAAAACGTTCACCGTTCGTGATGTTGTAAATTTCAATTTGCTCATATTCACGCATATTCGCCGCATCAAGTAAATCACCCGCAATAGCGCATGAGCCTTCATACTCAAGTTCGGCGTGTGTTACAAATGCTTTATGTAGCTTAGATTTCAATAAACGTAAATTCATAGTATTAATTTAACTTATTATTAATAAAATTAGTATTGGGTAGATTATATAATAGAGGCAAGATAAGGCGTGAATTAATATAGAAATATCACTTAATTCGCTGAAAATCTAATGGTAAGACAGACAAATCCCACTAAGTCATTGATTTTTATATATAAAAAACTATAAAGAACAAGCCATTATTAATTAAAGCAATGCTTATCTTTGGGAAATTCGGTGTCTTTTACTGCTTTCACATACAATTCAATAGCCTGATCTACCGAATTTGCACCACTTTCGGCCAAAAAGTTATGTGAAAAGCTCGGTACATGCCCTTGAGTCAAGCCCAAAGCATCATGCAGAACTAAAATTTGGCCATCACAGTCTGGCCCAGCACCAATTCCAATCACTGGAACAGAGGACTCTTCCGTAATCGTTTTAGCCAAACTCGCAGGTACAGACTCTAAAAGTAAAATATCAGCACCTGCCTCTATAAAAGCTTGTGCTTGAGCACGCATCTCTTTTGCCGCGTCATCTTCGCGGCCTTGAACACGGTAACCACCCATTTTCTCTACTTGTTGAGGGCGTAAACCTAAATGCACACAAACGGGTACTCCTTCGCTGACCATTTTTTTAACTATGGGCAAGTGACTTTCATCGCACTCAAGCTTAACCATGTTCGCACCACCCTCTTGCATAAGCAGCGCCGCATTACTAATTGCTTGATCAATACTGGCATAGCTTAAAAAAGGCATGTCCGCTATTACATAAGCGTGTTTAATAACACGTGTCACGCATTGAGTGTGATAAACCATATGGTCCATGGTTACAGGAATAGTCGTTTTTTGGCCTTGAACAACATTGCCTAATGAGTCGCCGACTAAAATCAGTTC
>CAYZLE010000133.1:0-4440 GCA_964479305.1 uncultured Gammaproteobacteria bacterium
ACTTTGATGTCTAGAATATGCGTGTAGAACGCTTCGTCATCAATGTACTTTAAAAGAACGTTATGTGGCAATGTAATTGCCAATGGATCTGCTTTACCACCATAGATGATTGCAGGAACTTTGCTATCGTGACGTAAGCGGCGGCTCGCACCTTTCCTTAAGTCTGAACGCTGCTCAGCGTCCAAGATAATTGAATTTGCCATTTGTAGACTCCTAAAATTGGTCTTTAAAATATAACTTACTTTCTGCGACCTGATAAGTAAGCTGTCCCACCTTAATGATGGGCGCGCGATAATAACGTGAAAAGGCTCTAATTACCAGTGTTTGAGAGGTTTTTTTTAGGATTTAGTGCTTTACTGTAAGCCGGCCAGTAAGAGGCTAAAAAACTTAAGCTAAAGCCGACTCACAAGAGAGTTGCTTAGACGTTTTTAGTATTTGTTTTCCATATGGTCGTACATTGAGCTTAGAGACTCAGCAAGGTGTATACGACGAATGGTTTCAGCAAGTAAATTCGCTACGCTTAGCTGACGAATGCAAGGCAATGCTTCAATTTCTTTACTTAGCGGAATGGTGTCGGTAACGACCATTTCATCAAGCTGTGAGCCTTTAATATTATCAACTGCTTTACCCGATAAAACTGGGTGCGTAACGTAAGCTACAACTTTTTTAGCGCCAAATTCTTTAAGTGCATCAGCCGCTTTGCATAGTGTGCCGGCCGTATCAACCATGTCATCTACGATGATACAAGTACGGTCTTTTACATCACCAATTAGGTGCATAACTTGCGCTTCATTAGCTTTAGGGCGACGTTTATCAATAATAGCTAAATCTGTATCATTTAGCTGTTTAGCAACCGCTCTTGCACGAACAACACCACCAATATCAGGTGATACAACAACCATGTTGTCGTACTTTTGCTCGTTTATATCGTTAATTAGAATCGGCGAACCATAGATATTATCTACAGGAATATCAAAGAAGCCTTGAATTTGCTCCGCGTGTAAGTCGATAGTTAAAACACGATCAACACCTACGCTTGTTAGCATGTTGGCTACAACCTTTGCTGTAATAGGCACACGGGCTGAACGCACTCGGCGATCTTGACGCGCATAACCCAAGTAAGGCATTACGGCCGTTACTCGCCATGCAGATGAACGACGCAAAGCATCAATCATCACAATCATTTCCATTAGATTGTCGTTAGTAGGCGCACAAGTTGGCTGAATGATAAAAATATCTTTGCCACGCACGTTTTCTGTAATTTCTACACTAATTTCGCCATCACTGAATCGACCAATATCAGCTCTACCAAGAGGGATATTCATTTTGTCAGATATTTTTTTAGCTAGCTCTGGGTTAGCAGTACCTGTAAATAGCATGCAACCGTTGTTTGATTCTTGAATTGTCATAGTATAGATCTTTGCCTTAGCCCGGAAATTGATAGAGACTGGAAAGTGATTGTAACGTAAGCACAGAGTCCGTTGTACAATTTTATCTTAAAAAAAAACCCTCAGTGAGGGCTTTTCAGAATGTGGCTGGGGTAGCAGGATTCGAACCTACGAATGACGAGATCAAAACCCGTTGCCTTACCACTTGGCGATACCCCAGTAATTATGAATTTAGCAGTTGCTCATGTAATGGCGACCGATTCATACCTTTAACGACGAAAACCTTAACTTGGTGTGCATCAGCCCAATCTTGAAGATTACGCTTTGCCTTATTTGCTAGCTCGCTTGTAGCGAAAGCGGCAAATAAACAAGCACCTGTTCCCGTTAGTTTTGCTGGCGCATATTTTGACAATTCTAGTATAGCTTTGTCAATCTCTGGATACGCTTGCCTAACGACTAACTCACAATCATTTGCAAATGATTGCCAAGCCTCTCGTTCGTCGAGGGCGCGTATTTTGACGGCAAGAGTGTTGCGTGTCAATGCCGAATTTGAAAATATTTGAGCTGTAGACACATGAACCTGAGGTGAAAGCAGTAAAAAATGCTGTTCGGGCGGATTTACAGGCTGAATTTTTTCACCTACACCTTCAGCCCATGCTGCGTAACCTTTAACAAAAATGGGTACGTCGGCACCTAAACTCAAAGCTAAATCAGCCAATTCTTCAATAGATAAACCACATTGCCAAAGTTGGTTTAGTACCAATAAACTCGTTGCTGCATTTGAGCTTCCGCCCCCTACTCCACCGCCAGCTGGAATGCGCTTTTTAATGCAAATATCAGCGCCTAGTTGTGTCTGCGTTTTTTCTTGCAATAATTTTGCTGCTCGAATGCTTAGGTCTTCATCTGCAGGAAAGTCTAATTCGGTGGTGCGGTTTATTTGTGTATCTTGCCTTTGAGTAAATTGAAGCTCGTCAAATAAGTCGATAAACTGAAAAACGGTTTGCAACTCATGATAACCGTCGTCTCTTCTTCCAGTGATATGCAAAAACAGGTTTAGCTTTGCTGGCGATTTAAACCATGTCCCATTAATCGCTTCTTTACTCATTTAATGTCCATGCACGAGCAACCAGTTTAATAGCAACCTCAGGGTGACTAATACGTATTTTACGTGGCAAATTAAGCCCGTCTACAGCTTTAAATGAGTCGTAATGAATTTGCCAGTTTTGCATGTAAATATATGAAAGTGAGCCATCAGTATTAAAAGCAAAGTTGGTCGTTTTGCTTTTTTGCATATCACCCATAACCCAATAACGAAGCTGCTTAATTGGAAGCCTCCAACCTGTTCTCTCCCATACTAGCTGATTAACATCACTTGCTTTCCAGATACCACCCTTACTATCTTTAAGAATATATTCTTGGTCTTGTGTTGTTATTTGCGCGACATTAATACCGAATGGACCTTGTATTTTAAGCTTTAAGTCATCGCCATTTTGCTGCCAGTACAAGTTAGCTGCATTAGACTCGCCTTCAGCCGTTACAGAAATACGGGCTTTTAAATTCCATTGTTTTATATTTTGTAATTCCTGTTGTTTTTGTTTAAACAAAACATGTGGCGACTGGGAGGATTGAGAAGCTTGGGGCTTAGAAGCGCCACTTTCAGTCGATAGCACAGGGTTTTGCGCGCATGCTTGTAATAACAAGACAAAGGCAATAGGAACTAAGGTGAATGCTTGTTTAGCAATCACTAATAATGTTTTATTTTTCATAGTGTTAAGGAGTCTTTAAACGTTGAATTGTCTCTAATACTGTCTCGTGTTCTGGTTGCTCTTTAAGCGCACCATCCCATACTTTTTCGGCTTCCGCCCGTTTACCTAGCACCCATAAAACCTCACCTAAGTGTGCGGCTACTTCTGGGTCTGGCAAGTCTTTATAAGCTTGACGAAGGTAGCCTAAGGATTTTTCATGGTGGCCTTGCAAGTATAAACCCCACGCATAGCTATCGAGTATAGCGGAACTACTCGGCTCTAGCTCTAAAGCCCGCTCAATCATCACCATGGCCTCATCGTAACGAGAAGTAAAGTTTAATAAAGCATAACCATAGGTATTTAACACAGTAGAATTATCAGGTTCACGACTTAAAATACTGCCTAAATCTAGCTCTATTAAATCAATACGCTTAAGTTTGTCCGATGTTAAGGCGCGATCATAAAGTAAATTGGTGTCATTAGGAAATTCTGCCAATGCTTCAGTATAAAGATCGTAAGAAGCCTGGTACTGCTTTTCCATTCGCAACAGACGCCCTTCAATATCATAAGACCTTAATTTTGTATTGTCATTACTGCCACTTCTTAAATTTAGTAAGACACCACGTGCTTCTTGTATTTGCTCAAGCTTGTAGTATGTGGTTGCAGCTCGAAAGCGGCTTTCATAATAATTTATACCGCCATACACTGACTGATAATGACTAAGGGCTTTGTCATAGAGCTCTTGTTCTTCGGCAACCAAACCCAAGTAATACGAGGCCATATTAGTGTCTTGCACGGTGTCGTAGAGGCGCGTGTAATACTCTTCGGCTTTCTTGTATTTTTTTTGCTCTACGGCAATAGAGCCTAGTTTGATTAATAACTTACTATTGTTAGGCGTGTCTTCCAGCAGGTATTCGTATTGGTAAGCCGCTTTTGCTAAAACCTCATTAGCAACAAGCATATCCGCATAATTTAAGCGCAACTTTGAATCATCTGGTTTTTTACGAACAGCCTTACTTAGGCGCTTAAGTGCTGTTTGCTTTTTACCTTCTGCATAATCGAGCTGGCTCGATAGTATAATCAAGTCGCTATTATTAGGGTCTATAGACAAGGCTTTTTGCAAACTTGCTCTAGCGGCTTTGTCTTGCTTGTAACGTATATATAAACGCGATCCCGCTGCTAAAGCATCGGTATTATTGGCGTGCTCTTGCAAAACTTGCTGCATAGCGTCTACAGCCACATCTTCATTATTATTTTGACCCAACATAAGCGCAATCAAATCAAATGCATTAGAGTTTTGATTTTGA
>CAYZLE010000134.1:0-2578 GCA_964479305.1 uncultured Gammaproteobacteria bacterium
ACAAAATGGCTGATGTTTTAAAAGAATCTCATGGTTTAGAGCTCACTCAAAACCCTGAGGAAGCCGATGTTATGTTGATGAACACTTGTTCTATTCGTGAAAAAGCGCAAGAAAAAGTGTTTTCTGAGCTGGGTCGTTGGCGTAAGCTTAAGGCTAAAAAGCCAGATATGGTTATTGGTGTGGGCGGCTGTGTGGCGAGTCAAGAGGGTGCGGCTATTCGTGAACGCGCGCATTATGTGGATATGGTTTTTGGTCCTCAAACCTTACACCGTCTGCCAGGCATGTTGGATGAGGTTAAGTCAGGCCACAAAAAATCTGTAGTTGATATTTCCTTTCCTGAAATTGAAAAATTTGATCACCTACCTGCACCTCGTGTTGAAGGTCCAAGTGCTTTTGTTTCTATCATGGAAGGTTGCAGTAAATACTGCACTTTCTGTGTAGTACCATATACCCGTGGCGAAGAAGTGAGTCGTCCTTTAGATGATGTGATTGCTGAAATTTCGCAGTTAGCAGAGAAGGGTGTTCGCGAAGTTAACCTTCTAGGCCAAAATGTGAATGCTTACTTAGGCAAAACGCACGAAGATGAAAGTTGTGACTTTGCTACTTTGCTTCACTATGTAGCTGCCATTGAGGGTATTGATCGTATTCGCTATACCACTTCTCACCCAGTTGAGTTTAATGATGCTCTTATTCAAGCCTACAGCACAATCCCAGAACTAGTTGATCACTTGCATTTGCCAGTTCAGGCAGGTTCTGATCGTATTTTAGCGGCAATGAAGCGTGGTCATATGGCGATTGAATACAAAGCTAAAATTAGAAAGCTGCGAGAAATTCGCCCTAATATCTCTATATCTTCAGATTTTATTATTGGTTTCCCTGGCGAAACAGATAAAGACTTCCAGGACACGATGAAGCTAATTCGTGATATTGGTTATGATCATTCCTTTAGTTTTATTTATAGTGCGCGGCCCGGTACACCGGCTTCGAACTTGCCTGATGATGTAAGCGCTGAAGAAAAGAAAGAGCGATTAAATATTTTGCAGGCTGAAATTTTAGCCAATGCTAAAAAGATAAGTGACGCAATGGTAGGTACGGTACAGCGTGTATTGGTTGAAGGGCCATCTAAGAAAGATCCTAAGGAAATGTCGGGTCGTACGGAGAATAACCGTGTAGCGAATTTCCCGGCGAATAAACGTTTAATTGGCCAGTTTGTAGACATTAAAGTGAGTGAAGCAAGTATGAACTCTTTACGCGGCACTGTCGTAACTACTGATTCTGTGGCAGAGAACAAGTAATGGCCGCTGATTCAATTGATTTACATTTAGAGCCGGCAGATAACCAACGTATAGCTAACTTATGTGGCCAGTTTGATGAACACTTGCGCCAAATAGAACAGCGTATTGGTATTGAGATAAATAACCGCGGTGGTCATTTCACTTTGACAGGCCCAGCTAATTTATTACAAACCAGTTCAAACTTATTAGAAGCTTTATACGACGAAACCAAAAATGAAGTTTTGACGGCCGAAAAAATTCACTTGTTTTGCCAAGAGTCTAATGTAGATGCATTGGCTGAGGGTAAGGCAAAGTCGTCGTCAGGTGTGAGTATTCGTACTAAGCGTAGCGTGATTAAAGTGCGCGGTGAAAACCAATCTACTTATGTTGAAGGTATAAGAAACAATGACTTAACGCTAGGTGTGGGGCCTGCGGGTACCGGTAAAACCTATCTGGCTGTTGCCTGTGCAGTAGAAGCCTTAGAAAAAAATGCAGTTAGCCGCTTAGTATTGGTTCGTCCTGCGGTTGAAGCTGGTGAGCGCTTGGGTTTCTTGCCAGGTGATTTGTCACAAAAGGTGGACCCTTATTTAAGACCGATGTACGACGCGCTTTATGAAATGCTAGGTTTTGAAAAGGTTGAAAAATTAATTGAACGCCATGTGATAGAAGTGGCACCTTTAGCCTATATGCGTGGCCGTACCTTAAACGACGCTTTTATAATTTTAGATGAAGCTCAAAACACCACGCGTGAACAAATGAAAATGTTCTTAACGCGTATTGGCTTTGGTTCAACGGCCGTGGTTACAGGTGATGTGACCCAAATCGATATACCTCAAGCTGAAAAGTCAGGTTTAAAGCAGGCTGTAGATATTCTTGACGGCGTTAAAGGTGTGTCGATGACTTTTTTTGAAGCTAAAGATGTTGTGCGTCATCCCTTGGTTAAACGTATTGTTAAGGCTTATGACAAGCTTGAATCTTGAGTTGCAGTATGGTGTCGATTTTGATGCCGACTCAATGCCGAGCGAAGAACAATTTAACCAGTGGGCGCTCTTAGCCTTTGACTCGGGCGGGCTTAGTCTTGAGCTAGAAGGTATTAGCGAAGCATTGCTTACACTTCGTATTGTTGATAAAGCTGAGTCTCAAGAACTTAACCGAGAATATCGCAATAAAGATAAACCCACTAACGTCTTATCCTTTCCGATGGATATGCCGCCAGATATCTCACCGTATATCTTAGGTGATTTGGCAATTTGTGCCGACATTGTCCAAGAAGAAGCTCTAGAACAGGGTAAAGACTTGTTTTC
>CAYZLE010000134.1:2678-4427 GCA_964479305.1 uncultured Gammaproteobacteria bacterium
TTTGTGCCGACATTGTCCAAGAAGAAGCTCTAGAACAGGGTAAAGACTTGTTTTCACACTGGTGTCACATGCTTATTCATGGAATTTTGCACCTTCAGGGCTTTGATCATATAGAAGATGATGAAGCTGAGGAAATGGAGGCTTTAGAGACTAAAATTATGAGCGAAATTGGCTTTTCAAACCCTTATTAGCTTATCCCGAGTTTAATCTATAAAGTTCACTAGCTAGTCTGATATTCAGCTGATATTATTGGCTTATTATAATTATGAGGTGCAAGCGTGCTGTAGCACGACGACCAATGGACGAATCGAAGACAAGCTCTAGCCAAAAAACGTGGTTAGAAAGAATATCTCAGGCCTTTTCAGGCGAACCTCAAGACCAAGCTGAATTGGTCGATATCTTACGCGACGCACAACAACGTAACTTGTTTGATGATTACGCCCTTCAAATGATTGAAGGTGTGTTTCACGTAGCTGAACAACAAGTACGCGATATCATGGTGCCGCGTTCTCAAATGATCGTAGTCGATCACGAAGCGAGTTTAAAAGAAATGATTGCGGTAATTGCACCTTCGGGTCATTCTCGCTTTCCTGTTGTGGGTGATAACCGCGATGAAATTATAGGCATTATCCTCGCCAAAGACATTCTAACTTACGTGCTAGAAGACCATGATAAGTTTGATTTGCGAGACATACTACGTCCACCCGTTTTTGTGCCTGAAAGTAAGCGATTAAACGTGCTGCTTAAAGAATTTCGTTTAAGCCGAAATCACATGGCGATTATTGCCGATGAGTACGGTGGTATTGCTGGCTTAGTGACGATTGAAGATGTAATCGAACAAATCATTGGTGATATTGATGATGAGCATGATGACGACGATGATCAGTTGATTAAGTCTCATGGTTACGATCAATACACTGTAGACGCGATTACTGAAATTGAAGACTTTAATGAATTCTTTAAGTCAGATATTAAGGGCGAAGATATTGATACGGTTGGCGGATTTGTTATTCGTGAATTGGGTCAAATGCCTAAACGTGGTGATACGGTTGAGACTAAGAACTTAATTCTTAAAGTGATTGGCGCCGACTCGCGTCGGGTTCACCGTTTACAAGTTAGTTTGAAGCAGCCAGCTCGTAAATAAATTTATGCTGGTGTTCGACAACAATAAACTCATGAATTTCTTTGCTGAGGCTAAGAATATAAAGATAGCTTATATCGTAAGTATATTGGCCGGCTTATTATTGCCTTTAGCTTTTGCACCTTTTGAATTGCGTGCTTTTGCAGTTATTTCACCCGCTATGTTTTTTGCACTTTTGGCTGTTATCCCTGTAAATAAATCCTTCAAAGTGGGTTATTTATTTGGCTTAGGTGTATTTGGCTTTGGTATCTCCTGGATATATAACAGCGTTCACGAATTTGGTGGTGCGAATGCCTTTGTTGCATTCTTACTAACCATTGGCCTTATTGGCGCAATGGCTTTGTACTTTGCGCTTATGGCCTGGCTGAGTGTGCGTTATTTACGCTCTAAAGATTTCAGTATTAGCTTTATGCTTGTCTTATTGCCTATTGCCTGGTTTGGCATGGAAATGTTTAGGTCTTGGTTTTTAACCGGCTTCCCGTGGTTGTTGTTAGGCTATAGTCAAGTTGATACCTATTTAGCGGGCTATATTCCTGTTATTGGTGTCATGGCAACATCTGTTCCTATAACAATAATGGCTGGTGGTTTAGCGAGTGTTGTTATTGGTT
>CAYZLE010000135.1:0-4420 GCA_964479305.1 uncultured Gammaproteobacteria bacterium
CGCAGGCGCAGAAGAAGTCGTTCATCGCGACAATTTAGTCCTAGTAAAGTAACGCCTCAAAATTTGTTATTTAAAGTGAGTTAATGAAAAAGGTAAGCGCTAAGCACTTGGCATTAATCGGTTTATTGCTTACGAATTTGTTTTGGGCAGCGAATGCTGTTGTGGCGCGTTATGTTGTCGATGACATTCCACCATTCAGTCTCGCTTTTGGCCGTTGGTTATTGGCCTTTCTTATCTTAATGCCTTTTGCTCTCCCTCATATGCGGGCAGCCTTGCCTGTGATCAAAGCGCGTTGGCAGGTTATTCTTGTTTTAGGTATTTTGGGCATAGCGGTATATAACACGGTTTTATATTTAGCAGCCCACGCGACTACCGCTATTAACATTACGCTGGTCGGTTCGACTATGCCGCTGATTACCTTGGTGGTAAGTTACTTAATGCTGAACATAAAGCCCACGTTTTATCAGTGGCTGGGTATCGGAATTTCGCTTTTAGGTATTGTGATCATTGTTACATCTGGCGATTTTCAGGCTTTATTGAGTTTGTCTTTTAATAAGGGCGATATTCTTATGCTATTAATTGCCTGTGTTTGGTCGGTGTACTCAGTTATTCTTAGAAAATACCCTATCGATTTACCAGCAACGGTTTTATTGTTTGTTGTTTTGGCGGCCGGCATGCCTTTGCTTATTGTTTTAGCGATTTATGAAAATACCTTGCTGTCATCTTCGGCGGTGTATTTTGATAATGTGCCAATCTTTATTTTTATCGCAATATTTCCGTCTTTATTGTCTTACGGGTTTTGGGCGTATGGCGTGAAGCACTTAGGGCCTAATATTGCGGCTGTGTCGTGCTACTTAATGCCTGTTATGGCGGCGTGCTTGGCCGTGCCTTTATTGGGTGAGGCCTTGTATTCGCACCATATAATCGGCGGTGTACTAATTTTGTTGGGCTTGTATTTGTCTACGCTATTTAAGCAGGGCAAGAATAGTCTTTAGAGTTATTGTTTAATATGGCGCTCAATAAATTTTGGGCACAAAAAAACCTGCTTTAAGCAGGTTTTTTTAATCTTATCAGCTATGAATTAAGCAGATTTAACTTGAGCATTTAAACGGCTCTTAGTACGAGCAGCTGTGTTTTGCTTAAGAAGTTTCTTATTAACCATAGAGTCAATTAAAGGCTGTGCTTTGCTATAAGCTTCAACAGCAGTCTTCTTGTCACCGCTTTGAACAGCAGCTAGAACAACTTTAATTGCAGAACGCATACGTGAACGCAGTGAAGCGTTGTGTAAACGGTGTTTCTCAGATTGTTTTGCACGTTTACGTGCTTGAGCAGTATTAGCCATTTTAATTCCTATCATTATGACGCCATATGCGACATATTCGAAAATTTGGACGCGGATTATCCCAGTAACAAAAACAGCTGTCAATCAATTTTGCAAATAAAGTGCAGGTATTTCTAACGAACGCCTAAAACCACAACCGTTTTACCTTTTGCCGTGATATGCCCGTCTAATTCTAGCTCTTTAAGTACTCTGCCAGCCATTTCTCGTGAGCAACCTACAATTTTGGCTATTTCTTGGCGTGTAATGCGCAATTGCATACCGTCTGGGTGGGTAATCGCATCGGGCTCCTTAGATAGTTCAATTAAGGTGCGAGCCACTCGGCCAATCACATCAACAAAGGCCAGGTCAAATACCTTGTTATTGGTTTTGCGTAAGCGGTCAGCCATTTGAGTCGATAAGCGCCATAGCACTTCCGGCTCATCGTGAACTAATTCTTTAAAGCGATCATAACTAATTTCAGCAATTTCACAGTCTGATCTAGCCAATACCAGCGCGCTACGAATTTCCATATCAAACAAGCCTAACTCGCCAAAAAATTCGCTATTGTTTAAATAAGCCAGTACAATTTCGCGCCCGTCTTCTTCTTCGATGTTGACTGATACCGAGCCTGAAACAATATAAAATAAAGTCTTGGGTTGATCGCCATCATGAATAACAGTAGCGCCTTTGGCGTAATGCTTACGGTGAGAATGGCTCAGTAGTTTGCTTAGCCAAGCTTCAGTGTCTTGCGGGTTTGTTGATAATAAGGTCATTCTCTCAATCCCTGTACTATTTATTAGTATGTATAGGCCTAGTGTAAATTATTTTGTGGAGTAAACAAGATGAAAGCAAGAATTAAATGGTTAGACCACATGTCGTTTATTGGAGAGTCAGGTAGTGGTCACTCAGTAGTCATGGACGGCCCACCAGAAGCCGGTGGTCGCAACCTAGGTGTACGACCTATGGAAATGATGTTACTGGGCTTAGGCGGCTGCACAGCCTTCGACGTAGTAATGATTCTTAAGAAAGCACGTCAGCCAGTAGAAGACTGCATAGTCGACATAGACGCAGAGCGTGGCGACGGCATTCCAAGCGTATTTACCAAAATACACCTAAAGTACGTCATTAAAGGTAGCGAGCTTAGCGAAAAGCAAGTAGATAAGGCTGTGAAACTCTCAGCAGAAAAATACTGCTCAGCATCTAAAATGCTAGAAGATGCAGGCGTTGAAATTACCTACGAGCATACAATCGAAGCATAGGTTTAAGTTAGATTAAATTAAATCTGCTTTAGAAGCGATAACTCAAAGTCGTCATCACCTTGGCGACTTGCCTCATTGCCGACTTCGCATAAGTCGGTAAAGGCTCCGCTCCGGCTTCACGGGCTTGCTCAGCGTGGGCAGCTTCATCAATACGCATCTGTTCCAAAATTGCACGGCTATGCTCATCATTAGCCGGCAAGTACGACAAATGCTTATCAATATGCTCCGACACCTGAACCTCAGTTTCCTCAACAAAGCCTAAACTCAAGGCATCGCCCAGCAAACCAGCGCCAACACCAATAGAAAATGAACCCGCATACCAAAGTGGCGACAAATAGCTGGGTCTATCACCCAACTCATCTAAGCGTTGCTCGCACCAGGCTAAATGATCTTCCTCTTCCTTGCCCGCGCTTAATAAATGCTCGCGTTGTTCTTTACTTTTAGCCACCAAAGCCTGTCCACGGTATAAAGCTTGCGCGGCAATTTCGCCAGCGTGGTTAACACGCATAAGGTTGGCTGAATTCTGTTTTTCCTCAACAGACAAATCGTCGGCAGCATCTAAGTGCTTGCTAGGGTTGTCTCGCTGCGTGTTATTACACTCATTAATGGTTCTTAAGCCGTGATCTAGCTCAATAATGATGCGATCTAACAAAGAAAAATGACGATTTTGCATAAAAAGCCTAAAAATAAATAATTAAAGCAATAAACAGTTGTATCAGCACCCAACATTGAGTATTATTAGCGCCCTTTTTTTAGGCAATAGTGTGGCTGCTACCCGTAGGCTACCACAGTAAATGCCATTCGTGTTGACGGCGCTGCTACGAAGCCGACAACGAGTTAAAAACATATTATAAAGAAGTGTTATGAAAACATTTAGCGCAAAACCAGCAGAAGTGACACGTGAGTGGCACTTAATCGACGCTGATGGTCTTACATTAGGTCGTTTAGCAACAGAAATTGCTCGTCGTTTACGCGGCAAGCATAAGCCAGAATTTACTCCTCACGTTGACACAGGCGACTACATTATCGTTATCAACGCTGAAAAAGTAAAAGTTACGGGTCGTAAAGAAGACGATAAGAAGTACTACAAGCACACGGGTTATGTAGGTAACTTAAAAGAGATTAATGTTCGTGATCTACGTGCAAAAGCACCAGAGCGCATCATTGAAACAGCTGTAAAAGGCATGTTGCCGAAAAATCCTTTAGGTCGTCAAATGTTCCGTAAGCTTAAAGTTTACGCGGGTGCAAAGCATGAACATGCTGCGCAGCAACCTAAAGTTTTAGAAATTTAATCTGGATATTACTATGGCAGATACACAATACTACGCAACCGGCCGTCGCAAATCTTCAAGCGCACGCGTATTTTTAAAAGCCGGCACAGGTCAAATCAAAATCAATGGTTTACCACTTGATGAGTACTTTGGTCGTCCAACATCACGCATGATCGTTCGCCAACCTTTAGAGCTTCTAAACATGGAAAGCTCTCTAGACGCAAACATTACAGTTCGTGGTGGTGGTGATACAGGTCAATCTGGCGCTATTCGTCACGGTATTACTCGTGCACTTATGGAGTACGATGAAACACACCGCCCAGCACTACGTGCAGCCGGTTTTGTTACTCGTGACTCTCGTGAAGTTGAACGTAAGAAAGTGGGTCTACGCAAAGCTCGTCGCGCAACTCAGTTCTCGAAACGTTAAACACGATTCAAGACCAAGAAAAAGCCCGCCTCTGTTTTACAGGGCGGGCTTTTTTGTGGGTGGTTCTAATAGCAAGGAGCGTTATAGTTACATTGGAAGGTTAATAAAATCAATGGATTACATTCATGCGTTATGATAAGCT
>CAYZLE010000136.1:0-4379 GCA_964479305.1 uncultured Gammaproteobacteria bacterium
ATACTTCGTGAGAAATACCTTCCATTAAGCAACCATCGCCTAAGAATACGTAAGTGTTGTGGTCTACAATTTTTGCATCGTCACGGTTGAAGTGTGCAGCAAGTACGGCTTCAGCTAAAGCCATGCCCACACCGTTTGCAATACCTTGGCCCAAAGGCCCAGTAGTGGTTTCAACACCTGGCGCGTAACCGTATTCAGGGTGACCTGGTGTTTTTGCGTGTAATTGGCGGAACGCTTTTAAGTCGTCAATACTTAAATCGTAACCGCTTAGGTGTAACAATGAGTAAATCAGCATTGAACCATGGCCGTTCGACAGTACAAATCTGTCGCGATCAACCCAGTTAGGGTTCTGTGGGTTATGCTTTAAAAATCCATTCCATAAAACTTCCGCTATGTCAGCCATACCCATAGGTGCACCAGGGTGACCAGATTTAGCTTGTTGAACGGCGTCCATACTTAATGCGCGAATTGCATTAGCTAGATCACGGCGTGATGGCATTTACTATTTCCTCAAAGTTGAGATCATGATGATCGATATTCTAAGTCGCGATTATCCCTTATATGCCTATTTTACTCAATTAAAACTCGAGATTATTACGGCAAGCCTACTTATGGGCGCCACTTAATCGAACAACCAATACTGACTTTCTGCTCTTTTGGGCCTTTGCCCGTTTCAGCTATTTGTTTCATAGCTAAATACAAGTCGCGTGTCAGCTCCTCATCAGCCTCAAAGCGGCCACTTGAATCCAAGCGACCACGATATTGCAGCTCACCTTGACTGTTGTAGCCAAAAAAATCAGGCGTGCAAATTGCGCCGTAAGCTTTAGCTATATCTTGGCTTTCATCAAATAAATAGGGGAAGGTGTAGCCCTCTTGTTTAGCTGTAATTTGCATGTTTTCAAAGCTGTCGGCGGGGTAATTTATCGTGTCGTTAGAGTTTATCGCAAGCATATTAACGCCCAACTCACGTAAGGCCGCTGCTTCCATTACTAGTTTTTCATTTATCGCCTTTACAAAGGGACAGTGATTACAAATGAAAGCTATCAACAAACCCTTCTCACCCATCGCGTCTGACACCGAGACATTTTTGCCATCCACATTTGGCAATGTAAAATCTTTTATCTCTTCACCAAAATTACACAGGGGTGTTTCTAAAGCGGCCATAGCATTTCACCTTATTTTTTTCTATATGTACTAATTACGAATTCTTAGACTACACTTATACAATTAAGCGCAATTTTAATGCATATTATATATAATAGTATAAAAGCAGAAATACATTTCTGTTATAATGCGCGGCTTTTTGCAAAAACATAACATTTTTAGGCTTAATATCAAATGACTAACAACGCTGCAGGCGCTGCCAATCAACAATCTCGAATCAAAGAACTCATCACCAAAGGTAAAGAGCAAGGCTACTTAACCTATGCTGAGGTGAATGATCATCTTCCTGATGATTTAGTGAATACTGATGAAGTAGAAGACATTATCAGCATGATTAACGACATGGGCATCAAGGTAATGGAGACCGCTCCTGACGCTGACAGCCTAATGATGTCTGATGACGCACCTGATGAAGATGCCGCTGAAGAAGCTGCTGCCGCTTTAGCTTCTGTTGATAGTGAATTTGGCCGTACTACTGACCCTGTTCGCATGTACATGCGTGAAATGGGTACAGTTGAGCTACTAACTCGTGAAGGCGAAATTGAAATTGCCAAGCGTATTGAAGAAGGTATCGCTCAAACCTTAACAGCACTTTCGCAAATGCCAGATGCTATGAGCATTGTAACGGGTCATTTTAAAGCCTCGCTTGAAGGCGAAGCACGTATGCAAGACATGACATCAGGTTTTGCAGAACCTATTACAGACGAAGAGATTCCACCTGCTCTAAGCAAAGCCGAAGCTGAAAAACTTAAAGCTGATGCTGCCGAAGATGGTGAAGAAGTTGAAGAAGACACAGGTCCTACACCAGAAGAAATCGCTGAAAAAGTATTAGTTGTTGATAAACACCTAACTAAAGCCGTAGGTAAACGCAACAAAATCCTTAAGCTAGACGATAAAAACCTTGTACTTGCTGGCGAAGCATTCTTAGAATTCCGCTACACACAACAGTTTATCGACCGCCTTGTTAGCTACATGCGCATCATCATTTCTGATATTCGTAAAGTAGAACGTGAAATTATGAGCATTTGTGTTCACCGTTGCAAAATGCCTCGTAAAACATTTATCGATAGCTTTCAATTAAATGAAACCAATCCTAAGTGGTTAAAAGAACAGGCTAAGAACAAAGATTATGGCCCTGCTTTTACCGAAAATTTAGCTAAAATTACCGCTTTGCAAAATCGCCTAATCGATATGCAAAATGAGCAGTTACTGACAATTACAGACATTAAAGAGATCAACCGCAGCATGTCTATTGGCGAAGCTAAAACACGCCGCGCTAAGAAAGAAATGGTTGAAGCTAACTTACGTCTTGTAATTTCTATTGCCAAAAAATACACAAACCGCGGCCTACAATTCTTAGATCTTATTCAAGAAGGTAACATTGGCTTAATGAAAGCCGTTGATAAGTTTGAATACCGTCGTGGTTACAAGTTCTCGACTTATGCAACATGGTGGATCCGCCAGGCGATTACTCGCTCTATTGCTGACCAAGCGAGAACAATCCGTATTCCGGTACATATGATTGAGACAATCAATAAGCTTAACCGTATTTCTCGTCAGATTCTGCAAGAGCAAGGTCGTGATGCAACACCTGAAGAATTGGCTGAGCGCATGGAAATGCCAGAAGACAAGATCCGCAAAGTACTTAAAATTGCGAAAGAGCCAATTTCAATGGAAACACCGATTGGCGATGACGAAGACTCACAACTGGGTGATTTCATTAAAGATGACAACACAGCATCTCCAATGGACTCATCTATCGTTGAAAGCTTATTAGAAGCGACTCGCAACATACTAGGCGGCTTAACACCTCGTGAAGCCAAGGTTCTTCGTATGCGTTTTGGTATTGATATGAATACTGATCACACACTTGAAGAAGTGGGTAAGCAGTTTGATGTTACACGTGAGCGTATTCGTCAAATTGAAGCTAAAGCACTTAGAAAGCTTCGCCACCCAAGTCGTTCAGAACTACTTAGAAGTTTCTTAGATTCTGAGTAAGAGCTTACAAAACTAAGCTATACAAAAAAGGCTGCGTTCATCGCAGCCTTTTTATTGTCGCTAATTTACTAAAACTAATGCTTAAGCACGTGGTGTATAAGCCAAATTCTTATGCCAAAAATCAATCACATACTCAATACGGGAGTTAATACTCTCGCGATACTCTTTCAAATCGCTTAAATGCACCCAGCGGCACTCAATAATACCCTCTTCAACCTGCGGGCAAGTATCGTCGTCATCACCGTCATATTCCATCAAGTACCAATGCGTTTTCTTTAAGTACTTGGTGTTTTGATGGCGGGTAGTATGGTGTGTAGACACAAGCTTACCTTTAATTTCTAACTTATCTATACTCAAGCCGGTTTCTTCATTTACCTCACGTAGAGCAGCTGTCTCCCTACTTTGGCCTACTTCAATACGCCCTTTAGCCATATCCCATTTGCCACGTTTATATATCAATAATATGTGATGACTACGGTTACATACCAAGCCGCCAGCAGACTCTATAAATGGCATATTAATGGTGTCTTTAAGAGTAAATGTATCTTCTTGCATGTAATCTTCTTTTAGTAATTATTAAATATGGACTTATTAAAGGATAAAGCAAAATGACAGTTTTTGCTTTGTTTATATTAGCCTAGTTGGCTTAAGGCCCAGACCCAGATCCAGACTCGCACTCGCACTCGGACCCGGACTTAGACCCAAACTTACGCCTAGTCTTCAGACTTGAGCTTCTCCATTAAATTAGCAACGAGCTGCTGTTTCGCCGAAAGCTCACTTTGCGCATTCTTATCTTTTACGTTTTTTAGCTTTTGCGTTACATCTTCACCCGTAAGCGGTATAAATTTTTTGTTGCCAAATAAGCGTACCAGATACAGCATAGTCGTTAAACGCGCCTCTTTCTTTCTATTTGCACTCACCACAACCCATGGCGCCTGCTTAGACGAGGTGTTTTGAACCATTTGCTCTTTATACTTCGTAAACACCTTCCATTTCTTACGAGCATGAAGATCATTTTCAGAGAATTTCCAGAAAGTAAGTGGGTTACTCAAGCGATCTTCAAAACGATATAACTGCGTTTCTTTATTGATAGATAAGTAGAACTTAACGAGTAATAAGCCCTTATCCATATGCTTATGCTCCCAATTAAGTACCTTCTTCATAAAATATTTATATTGCTTCTCTGTGCAATAGCCCATTGTTGGCTCAATTAAGGC
>CAYZLE010000137.1:0-4368 GCA_964479305.1 uncultured Gammaproteobacteria bacterium
CAGGTTATGTTAAAAGAAAATCTTGATACTAAACAAGATGAAGGCAGCATTATTGATGAAACCACCACTCTTGAGAGCTTCTTGCAACCAAAAGCCACAAAGCAACCAGTCTCACACTTATGGGTATTCACATTAAGTTTTTTCATATGTCTATTGGCGATACAAGCTTTATGGCTAGTTAAAGACAGCGCCGCACCTTCATCTCTTATTGGCAGAATTTCAGGACAAATATGCAGCGAGTTGTCTTTTTGCCAATTAAACAATAGTAAGCTCAAGAAAAAACTCACGCTTGTATCTCACAGCATGTACAGCCACCCGGTGAACAAAGAGGCGCTTGTTTTGTCTGGCCAGTTCACTAATGATGCGCCTACTCCGCAGCAGTACCCTTTAGTCTTAGTCACTATTTTCAATAAGAACTCTGAAGTGATTTATAAACGCTACTTTAAATCAAGCGAATATCTTTCAAATCTAGATGAAGAAGAAACATCAAACGATTTACAAAGTGTGACACTAGACAAAATTACATCTCATGGCGAAGCTAACTTTAATATAGCTATTATCGACCCCGGCTTAGCCGTTCGCGCTTACACAATAGACCTTATGTAAGCCTATGTTCACGCTTGGCCGCTTTACTTTTGATAATATTCTAGCCCTATCTCCCATGGCTGGCGTTAGCGACAAACCCTTTAGAGAAATATGCCGTGAAGCGGGCGCAGGTTTTACCTATACCGAAATGCTCACCTCTAAAACTGAGTTATGGTCAACCGCCAAATCTCAACAGCGACTCAGCTTTGCTGATGAACCCTCACCACGCATTGTACAAATTGCAGGCACCGAGCCTCAGCAGCTAGCACATGCGGCTCAACAAGCTGTAGATCTCGGCGCTGATGTTATTGACATCAATATGGGCTGCCCAGCCAAAAAAGTTTGTAAAAAGCTGGCTGGTTCCGCCTTAATGCAAGACGAACTCTTAGTCGCACAAATTCTTGAAGCTGTTGTAAACAGCATTGATGAACCCGTCACCTTAAAAACACGTACAGGTTGGAATAGAGACAATAAGAACGTTCTAAATATTGCCAGAATAGCCGAAGAAAGCGGCATTCAAGCTATTGCTGTCCACGGACGCACACGCGAAGATGCTTACAAGGGTGAAGCTAGCTACGAACTGATTACCCAAGTAAAACAAACCCTTAACATTCCCGTACTCGCAAATGGTGACATAAACTCTGCTTCTAAAGCCGCATCGGTTTTAAAGCAAACTGGCGCTGATGGGCTATTAATTGGACGAGGCGCTCAGGGTAAGCCATGGATTTTTAAAGAGATTAATCAATACCTACAAGCGGAAAAAAAGCCCGCAAAGTTGACAAGTGATGCAATTAGTAATACTGTGCTAAAACATCTTAGGTTAATTTATGACCATTATGGGCCTGTTACCGGCACACGCATTGCAAGAAAGCATATCGGCTGGTACTTAAAAGGCCAATTTGAAGACATAAGAAAAAGTATAAATACTACAAACGAACCAAAAGAGCAGTACAGAATTATGCAGCATTTTTTCGAAAGTGTTGCCGACAACAAAGATATAGGGGATTTACTTTCATGAGTTCTATTTTTGAGCACCGCCGTAGGAAAACTGACTTTGACGGCGAATCAGCAATCGACGAAGAGCGTCGACAACAACCCTTTAAAACATCAGTTGAAGTTGCCATGCAACTTTACTTTAGAAAGCTAGATGGCCAGCCTTCAAACTTATTTAAAGTAGTAATGGGCGAAGCAGAGTTTGGTTTATTAAAAAGTACAATGGACTACGCTCGTGGCAACCAAAGTAAAGCGTCTGAATACCTAGGTATTAACCGTGGCACCTTACGCAAAAAACTTAAAGAGCACGGTTTAGAGAAATAAGCTCTTAAATCACAGCAAGATCATTAAAAATAAAGCGCTTTTCTGGCGCTTTATTTGTTTATAAACGCTATAATTCTACACCTCTTTTCAACACAACTATTCTTACTACATGTCTATTACTGAAATTAAACGTGCGCTGATTAGCGTCTCTGATAAATCTGGTGTTATTGAACTGGCTAAAAGTCTTCAAGAACATAATGTCCACATTCTTTCTACTGGCGGCACAGCAAAATTATTAGCTGAAGCCGGCCTAGATGTAACAGAAGTATCTGACTACACAGGCTTCCCAGAAATGATGGCGGGTCGTGTTAAAACACTTCACCCTAAAATTCACGGTGGTTTACTAGGTCGTCGCGGTACCGACGAAGGCGTTATGCAAGAGAACGACATTGGTGAAATAGACTTATTAGTCGTTAACCTTTATCCATTTGCTGCAACCATTGCAAAAGACAACTGCACACTTGACGATGCAATTGAAAATATCGATATTGGCGGCCCTGCCATGCTACGTTCAGCTGCTAAAAACCACGCATCAGTTGGCGTTGTTGTTGACCCAAGTGACTACGCAACAATTACTGAAGAATTAAGCCAACATAATGGCGGCATTACATTAGCAACACGTTACCAACTAGCATGCAAAACATTTGCGCACACAGCACACTACGACAGCACAATTGCTAATCACCTTGCTAAGCAAGAGAATGCAGCTGACGAACACTTCCCAGAAAAAGTAACGCTAGGCTTCACTAAAGCCCAAGAAATGCGTTACGGCGAAAACCCGCATCAACAAGCGGCTTTCTACACAGAAGCGAATATTAAAGAGCCGAGTATTTCTACGGCTAAACAACTACAAGGCAAAGCACTTTCATACAATAACATTGCAGACAGCGATGCTGCTCTTGAATGCGTTAAACAATTTGAAGAGCCTGCATGTGTGATTGTTAAACATGCCAACCCTTGCGGCGTAGCGATTAACGACACTTTACTACAAGCTTATGACCGTGCCTTCCAGTGCGACCCAACATCAGCATTTGGCGGCATTATTGCTTTCAACCAAACGCTAGATACTAAAACAGCTCAAGCCATTATCGACAGACAGTTTGTTGAAGTTATCATTGCCCCAGCTATTGCAGATGGCGTTGAAGAAATTATTGCCGCTAAGAAAAACGTTCGCTTATTAGTAACGGGTGAATGGGCGAAACCAAACGCAGCATTCGATTACAAACGTGTTAACGGCGGCTTACTGATTCAAGATCGCGACCTTGGTATGATCGAAGAAAGCGACTTAAAAATTGTGAGTAAGCGTAAACCTACTGACGATGAAATGCGTGACATGTTATTTGCTTGGAAAGTGGCTAAGTTTGTTAAATCAAACGCGATTGTTTATGGCAAAGAGCAACAAAGCATTGGTGTAGGCGCAGGCCAAATGAGCCGCGTTTATTCAGCTAAAGTTGCCGGTATTAAAGCGGCTGACGAGAACCTTGAAGTAAAAGGTTCAGTAATGGCTTCCGATGCCTTCTTCCCATTCCGCGACGGCATCGACGCTGCAAACACAGCAGGCATTACCGCTGTAATTCAGCCAGGTGGCTCAATGCGTGATGACGAAGTTATTGCCGCTGCCGACGAGCACGGCATGGCTATGGTGTTTACAGGTATGAGACACTTTAGACACTAAGCTTTAAGTCATTAGACTGCACACAAAAAAGCCTGCAACTGCAGGCTTTTTTATATTCAAATAATAACCGTTTTACATATCTTCTAATTCAGCCCAACGTTCAATACAGCGATCAAGCTCTGCTTGCAAATTGTTTGCCTCATCTAGTACAGGTTGAGTCTCCTCATACGGTTTGTCGTAAAAACTAGGGTCGGCTAACTGCTCCTGCAATACGCCAATCTGTTCTTCTAGATTTTCAATGGTTTCAGGCATCATGTCTAGCTCACGCTGAAACTTATAGCTGAGTTTTTTCTTTACTGGTGCTACTGGCTGTTCTGTTTCTGAGGCTAACTCTGCCTGCCGAATAACACTATCAGGGCTTTCCTTGTCTTCTAAAGCCTTGCCGCGTTTAACCCAGTCACTATAACCACCTACATAATGCTGTACGTGGTTATCTTCTTCAAACACAAGCGTACTGGTCACTACATTGTCTAAAAAGTCACGGTCATGACTCACAACAATTAATGTACCTTTAAACTCCACTAGCTGTTGTTCTAGAACCTCAAGCATTTCTACATCAAGGTCATTAGTCGGCTCATCAAGTATTAAAAAATTAGTCGCGCGCGTAAACATTTTCGCTAATAAAATACGGTTACACTCCCCACCCGACAATGCCTTAACAGGTGTTAATGCACGTTTTGGACTAAACAAAAAACTTTTCAAGTAACCCACAACATGTCGTTCTTTACCGTTGATATAAATATAGTCTTTACCGTCGCTAACGTTATGAGCCACACTTTTCTCCATATCTA
>CAYZLE010000138.1:0-4346 GCA_964479305.1 uncultured Gammaproteobacteria bacterium
CAATTTTCGCACAGCATCTCCTGCCATAGCTTACCGCCCACTCTCTGTTCTTCTTGCGGCAATAGTTTGAGCTCTTCAACTTTTAAGCTAGCTATATTCTCATCTAAATTATTGAGTTCAGAAGGACGAGGCAGTGGCGCTACACGAATACCCTGTTTCAGCATGCTTTTCCACATAGGTGTAAACACACGATACGGCGTACCCTGCCCGGTTTCTAGCTCCCAAGGCTCAAACAGCACTGCACCCTTATGACTTTTAACCCTAATGTCATTTTCAACAAGCTGTGTTTTTAAGGACTTATCGCGTTCAATAATCTTAGGGTCATAAAGACGATTCCAGTGCACTTCGTTTGCATTCAAATCTGTAAAAATGTTAGCAATATCTTCAGCATTTTCGCAATGACGAATCACTAAACGACTACCGAGTTCGCGTAAGTCATGATCCAAAGATTTTAAGCTATGGTGCAACCACACATTACTCGCTCCACCACGTTGCCATGGCGCTTCGCTATTTGCACAACTTATGTATAAGGGTAAAACAGAAAGGCCGCTAGAAATAGCGGCCTTTAGAGCTGGGTTATCGGCTAAACGTAAGTCACGTCTAAACCATACTACAGCGGTTTCATGCATCAGCTAAAAGCTAAGGCGTAATAATAGTTTGAGATAGACTTTTACGGTAACGACTCAAGTCTTTTGCTGTTTCAAGCTTCATATCAAACAAGCCAGAAAGCTTACGTAAAATACCGTTAACCACTTTATCTTCCCAGTCTTTATTGAAATCAATTTGATTATTTAACCAGTTTTCTAACCAAGCTGGTTCAGGCAGGTTACTTTGAACTGTATCGTTAGGGAAAAGTGATTCGTTAACATGTAAATTCGTTGGGTGCATTGCACGAGATGTTTTCTGATTAGTCATCAATACACCAATTTTAGCGAATGAGTACTTAGCTTGGTCGCCAGTATTTTTAATCGCTTTATCCATGTAACGCATGTAGCAAGAAGCATGACGTGCTTCATCAGATGATAAAACAGTATAAATTTGCTTAATAACCGGCTCTGTATGCCACTCAGCAGCACGGCGATACCAGTTGGTTAAACGAATTTCGCCACAGAAATGCAGCATAAGTGTTTCTAATGCCGGTGCTTCGTCAAATTCAAAACGCACTTTGTGAAGTTCTTCTTCAGTTGGCATTAAGTCTGGACGGAAACGACGTAAATATTCAATCATGGCTAATGAATGTTTTTGCTCTTCGTAGAACCATACCGACATAAACGCTGAAAAATCAGAGTCATGACGATTGTCACGTAAAAACATTTCTGTAGCCGGTAATGCAGACCATTCTGTAATCGCATTATATTTAATAGTATGAGCTTGCTCATCCGACAACTTTGTTCCGTCAAAGGCGTCCCAGTTAATGTCTTTTTCCATCGACCAGCGTGCACGCTCTAAGGATCTATAAAGTTGCGGGTAAATCATTTCAGACATTTTAAAAAGTTCCTCTGTACATCTTTATTTACATTAAAAATTTATCAACAAACTTGTACAAAAAAACAGCTAAAAAGCCAATTACTTATACAAAAAACTATACATCAAAGCGAAAAAAGGGTAAATTCATGTACAAGGTATAAGTTTTATACAGAAAAGTTGTACGACTTAAACAGTGACATTTACCAAGCAAGTTGTCCGTTAAACAAGTAAACATATACGTTTAGAGCAAATTTAATATGCAAACAATTTATCGCTTATTCATATTGTACAGCCTCATTGCTGTTTTTGCGAGCAATGCCTATTCAAATACGCTTTCAGAAGCTGTACAAGAAAATTATCCTGATGCCGTATTATCTGGTCAAGCCAAATACAGTAAATTTGGCTTTTCTTTATACAGGGCGAGTTTATGGGGCCAAACAGCTGAGGTTATAGATATTGAAAAACCCGAAGGGCACTACCCCTTAATATTATCCTTAGACTATTTACGCAGCATAAAAAAAGAACGTTTAATTAGTAGTACGGCGAAACAGCTAGTACGCTTAGGCACTCATACAGACTCAGTCTCAGAGTGGTCTGAAGACCTTGAGACCTTATGGGTAGATGTAAACAAAGGCAGTACGCTCACTGCAGCCATAAATTTAAACGAAACTGTTTTTTATTCTAACGGTATAAAAACCGGTGAAATTAGAGACCCTAACTTTGGAAGTGCTTTTATCAACATTTGGCTGAGTGAAGAAACCGTTTTCCCTAAACAACGCCTCCAACTACTCGGTAAATAATATGCGAATTATTAAATTAAGTTCTTTATTACTTCTACTGCTATTAGCATCGTGCAGCACAAGTCTCAAAGACTACAACAACAGCCAGCCTGAGTTTATTTTAGAAGAGTTCTTATCTGGGCCTTTAAAAGCCTGGGGCATGGTAGAAAGCAGAAGCGGTAAAGTAACTAACCGTTTTGTTGTCGATATGCGCGGAGAATGGAAAGATAACGTGGGTACTTTAACCGAAGACTTTATTTACGATGATGGGCGAAAAGAACAACGTATATGGACGATTACTAAAAACGGCAAAGACTACATAGGCACAGCACCTGATGTTGTTGGTCAAGCCACCGGTAGTCGTAATGGTTTTGCTTTTACATGGGCATATACTTTAAAACTGAATACTGGCAAACGTATTATTAACGTTAATTTAAAAGACTGGATCTATCAAATTGATCAAGACGTTGTAATTAATACTGCGGATATCAAAAAATGGGGTATCAAAGTGGGCAAAGTTACTCTTTTTATTCAAAAGGTAAAAGCATGAACACATCGAGTACTGGCAGGCTTATAGAAAATAAACTCTTCCCAATAAGAACCGTTTCAAAACTTACCGGCGTTAATTCTGTAACACTACGCGCATGGGAAAGGCGTTATGGTTTAATCAAACCTAAACGAACCGAAACAGGCCATCGTGTTTTTGATGAACAAGACATTGAATTAATTAAACAAGCTACTAGCTTAATTAAGCAAGGCTTATCTATAAGCCAGGTGACACAAAAGCTTAAAAGTACTCAGGCATTTGAAACAATATTAGAAGAACAGCCAGAAACCCTATGGCATGTTTACCAAAAACGTATTATTGAGGCTATTGAGCAGTTCGACGAAAGTAAGTTAAGTGAAATTTACGAAGAATCTTTATCCTTTCACAATATTGGCACTGTGACACAAAAACTTACACTACCTACTTTTAGGTCCCTAGGCGAGCGTTGGGGTAATACCAAAACACCAGAATCTATTGCTGAAGAACATTTTTTTTCAACATACTTTAGAAATAAAGTGGGCGCGCAATATCATCACAAACGTGGTAAAAACAACGGGCCCCTATTAATTTTAGCTTGCGCACCCAAGCAACAACATGAGTTCAGCATCTTGTTATTCGGCCTTCTTGCACACGAACATAATTATCAAACTGTTATTCTAGGCGCAGACACACCTATTGATGCACTAATTCATACTGCCAACATAAAAAAAGCAGATGGAATAGTACTTTCTTGCTCAAATATAGAGTCTTATAAAGAACTAAGCATCACCGAAATTAAAAAACTGAATAGCTTTGCTACATTTATAAACATCAGCCAAAAAGTATCTGAAAAATTACCATCATTTACAAATATTCATATAGTTGAAAATGACTTTGAAAAATCAATTTCTATACTTAACCAACATTACGGCATAAAGTCATGAATACGCTTATTAAAAATTATGTGGACGTAATAAACACAATCCCTGATGGCAAAGCGGCCGAGCTGCTAGAAAGTGTATACGCGAATGATATTGTTTTTAAAGACCCAATTCATGAAATCCATGGTCTAGATAAACTTAGCGCATATTTTATTAAGCTTTATCAAAATACTAACGATTGTCAATTCGAAGTAAGTAATGCCCTTTCAGAAACAGACAAACATGCTCTACAGTGGACTATGCGTTTATCTCACAAAAGTTTACGCAAAGGTAAAACTATTTTAGTGAATGGATCGTCATTTTTAATGTCCAACGATGAAGGCAAAATTATTCGGCATACAGACTATTTTGACTTAGGCGAAATGCTATACGAAAATATCCCCGTTATCAGCAGTGCAGTTAATTTTATTAAGGCAAAACTCTAATGCGTTTAGACGAATTTTATAAAGGTAAAACCATCTGGGTAACTGGTGCCTCAGCAGGTATCGGCAAGGCTTGCGCCATCGCTTTATCTAAGTACGATACCACGCTTATCTTGTCGGCTAGAAATGCTGACAAGTTAAATGAAACAGCCAAAGCCTGTCACCATAAAAATATTATTATTGCTGCCGGTGACTTAAGCCAAAAAGAAAG
>CAYZLE010000139.1:0-4345 GCA_964479305.1 uncultured Gammaproteobacteria bacterium
TAGTATCGTTGTCTTGCTATAATAAACTAGATACACGTCACAAAAAAAATAAATTAATGAAAAACTTTATATTAGGCTTTAAGTCCGCATTTAGCGGCTTTAGCATAATCAAAAACCCAAAAATTAGACCTGCCATATTGCTACCAAGCCTTATATGCATTTTTATATTTGCATTAGCTTTGTGGTTTGGCTTTTCAAAAATAAATTACTTTGGCGACGCTCTCGACAACATTCTTCCAAGCTTTTTGGGCTGGCTAACGACGTTTTTAAAATTCTTACTTAGTCCTTTGTTTATCATTATTGCTTTTTATTTAGCTGCCATTATCGCTAACATAATTGCCTCACCTTTTAACGGGCACTTGGCTGAAAAAACAGAGAGTTTATTAAAAGGTTACCCACCACCGTCAAATGGTAGAAAGATTAAGAAAACCATTATGCTAATGCATATTATAAAATCTGAGAGCAAAAAACTAGCTTATATTGTTGCGTTTTCACTCCCCCTTCTAATTCTCTCATTTGTTCCTGTAATCAATATTTTTATGCCGGCGATTTGGATTATTGTAGGCTCATGGTTACTGGCGATTGAATATATGGATTACCCGATGGGCAACCACAACATGCCGTTTAATGATCAACTTCGTTTACTTAAAGCCTATCCCATGATGAGTTTAGGTTTTGGCTTGGGTGTAATGACAATAACAATAATCCCTATTGTTAATTTGCTGACAATGCCAGTAGCTACATGCTCGGCTACTAAAATATGGTTAGACTTTTATGAGAATAAACAACTTAGTTAGTAAGAGTCGTTTCTTCATTTGCTTCTTGAAAAGCTGTTCTTAGATTAGTTTTATCTTCATCGAATTCGCACACTTGGTTTCGGCCATTTCGTTTAGCTTCATATAAAGCTACATCTGTTGCTTTAACAAAATCAGCATCAGTCCACTCATCATTATCATAAGAACTAACGCCAATGCTTACTGTGCAATTTATCTCTACATCATTAAAGCTAAAAGTATAAGACTCAACTTTTGCTCGTATACGTTCTGCAGAATTTAATGCGCCCGTTATATTGGTTGATGGTAAAACAACAATAAACTCTTCACCCCCAAACCTAACAACTACATCAGTTTCACGTAAAACTTCTTGGCTAATTTCAGCTAAAGTTTTCAGCACATAGTCACCGTATGAATGACCATGAGTGTCATTCACCTTTTTAAAGTGATCAATATCGATAAGCAAGAGACTAACTTGCGTGCCATAGCGATTATGGTTATTAATTTCTTGGCTAATCATTTCATGAAAGTAATAGCGATTATGTACTTTCGTTAAAGCATCGTAATTAGCAAGCAAGGCTAATTTATCAGTATGCTTTTTTTCTTGATAGATATAGTAAATAAGGATGCATGCAGTAACGGTGATAACGAGAAACGCAATAATAGAATTTATCGACAAACCACTAGATTCAGACGTTGGAGACAAGAATGCGGATAAGAGTATTAAGATATAAACCACCGCCGTTGTTGTGAGAATAACAAGCGGTTTTCTTAAGAACAGGCTAACTAGAAGTGTTAAAGAGTAAAGTACACTTATAATGTAAGTATTAGAGAATTTTAAATCAGCAATGAATATTAGAATTAAGCTAATAACTCCAAGTGTAAGTATGAATGTATCTTTTTTAGATTGCTTCACTTAACTAACTACCTTTTATTTTCGCCCCTTAACATGCTTCATCATACGTCGACGTTTACTAACTTGTCTATCCGTAAGTTTGTTTTTACGGTCTTTAAACGGATTATCATCTGAAGCGTTAAACTGCATCCTAACTGGTGTGCCGTGTAATTTCAGCTGTTTTCTGAAAAAATGTGATAAATATCTTTTATAACTATCTGGTAAAGCATCAACTTGATTGCCGTGAATAACGATTAAAGGCGGATTTTTACCACCTTGGTGAGCGTAACGAGGTTTAACTCTACGACCTCTTACTATAGGCGGAGAATGCTTCATTACCGCAGTAGCCAATAGCTCTGTTAGCTGATTACTGCTAAATTTAGCCATCGCTGAATCGTAAGCTTTGCGGGCTGCTGAAAGCAATACACCAACACCTGTACCGTGAAGTGCTGAAATATAGTGTAAATCTGCAAATTCCATAAAGCCAAGCTTTAGATCAATTTGCGTTTTAATTTGCTCACGTTCGTAGTTACTCAAGCCATCCCATTTGTTCACACAAAGTACAACCGCCCTACCTTGTTCAATCACTTGCCCAAGCAAACTAAGATCTTGATCTGTAATACGTTCAGACGCATCTAATACGAAAAATACAATATGCGCATCATTAATGGCCTGCATAGCCTTAATAACAGAGAATTTTTCAATCGCTTCTGTAACCTTGCCGCGTCTACGAATACCAGCGGTATCCAATAACATGAAGCGTTGGCCGTCTTTTTCAAAAGGAATATCAATGGTGTCGCGAGTTGTACCAGGCAAATCGGCAGCAACAACGCGCTCTTCACCCAACACTCTATTCACTAGAGTAGATTTACCTACATTAGGACGACCAATAACGGCGATACGAACGCCTGACTCTTCATCAGTTTCGTCCATGCCTTTATAGGCTGGCAAAATCTCAGTAATCATCGCACTAACACCGCGGCCTTGGCCTGCGGCTATAGGCCATGTTTCACCTAAACCCAGTGCATAAAAGTCTGATGTTGCATAACGTTGATCAATGCCGTCAACTTTATTAACAACTACATGAACTGTTTTATCGAACCTGCGAAGCTGAGCCGCAATCGCTTCATCAGCGGCTGTTAGGCCATCTCTAGCATCAACAACAAAAAATACGTGATCAGACTCTTCAATAGCCTGCTTAACTTGCTCGGCAATCAGTAAATCAATTTTTTCCGGATCATCGGTCAAACCACCTGTATCTACAACGATAAACTGTCTATCTTCAATCTTACCGTTACCATACTTGCGGTCACGAGTAAGCCCAGGATAATCAGCCACAATCGCATCGCGTGATTTTGTAAGGCAATTGAATAAGGTCGATTTACCCACATTAGGGCGACCAACTAAACTAATAACAGGTTTCATACTGCTATTTTGCTACTGTTTCGGTAGGTACTAATTCGAAAGCTCTAAACAAACCAGTTCTAGTCATAAAGTAAAACTTATCTTGCTGACCAGCACTGCTTGCTGCTTGATTAGATGTAGGTGAGATTAAGAAATTATGATGATCACTTGGTTTGTCAGCCTCAAGTCTTCGGTCTGAAGCCTGACGAACAAATAAGTTAAATTGAGTTTCTTTACGACCAACAAAACGCCCGTCTGTTTTAGACAAAGCATGCAAATAACCTTGGTTATCCGCTAAAACAATTTTATCGCCAACAAGCAAAGGCGCCGATATATGACGTGCTCGTAAGCCTTTTTGCTTCCAAACCGTTTCACCAGTCGAGCGGTTCACTGCCCAAACTTCGCTATCAACATCTGAAAAATAAATTTTCTCATCGTCAACTGCTAAAGCGTTCAGTGTAGATGCTGGGTGCTGCCAAACAATGCCACCACCACGAATATCTACTGCTGACAAACCACTTTTATATGAAGATACATAAAGAATTTTGCCATCAAACACAGGTGTCATATCTATATCATTTAACTGTTGTATAGAGCTAGCACCTTCCGGCAAAGAAAAGGCCGTATCAAACAAAACGCGCCCATTATTAGCTTGCAAACCAATTAAACGACCATTATCGCTAGCAACAAGCAGCAAACCATCATCAACTAATACAGGAGTACTATTGCCACGCAAACTCAGCGCAGGCACTGTTGTTTTGTAAGACCAAACTTTATCGCCACTGCCAATAGAAAATGCTTGCACATTACCATCAGTAGTACGCGCAATAACAAGCCCTAATGCCACTACAGGCTGGCTTAGCATTTCACTCTTTAGAAAAGTACGCCAAAGTTCTTTAGAGTCAGTTTTAGAAAGCGCTACTAAATCACCATTTTGAGTACCATAAAACAACTCATCGCTAGTACCACTTAAGCCTGCAATAATTTTGTCTTTAATAGTATATGAAGATAACAACTCACCAGATGAGCTATTTAGTTTGCTAATTACGCCATCAACATTAGCAAGGTATACAGCGTCACCATCAAAATGCGGCGTTAGTGCAACAACGGCATGCGAGCTTACTTCACCAAGGTCTTGCGACCATGATGACTTAATGCTCAATTCGCTATTAATATTATTTAATTCAGTTGGCGGTTCGCTTATATCTTTAGTCGCACAGGCACTGATTAGTAAGGTGGTGAATAGTAAAAAATATTTCATAAATCAATTTAA
>CAYZLE010000140.1:0-4342 GCA_964479305.1 uncultured Gammaproteobacteria bacterium
ATATTCTCTGTGGCACTAGCCGTAGGCTTTCGCCCCCCAGGCGTTACCTGGCGTTTTACCCTATGGAGCCCGGACTTTCCTCCAGTATTTGCATACCAGCGATTGCCTAGCCAACTCGGGCGCCATTATACAAAATTAAACTTAATATAAAGGACTGTTTTTAAAATATTATTTCTTAGTCAACCTATCTTGATAGGCCATTACAAATGCAGACAATACAAATGTAAGGTGCATAATCACATACCACATTAGGTACTTAGGATCGTAAGTATCAAGCTCCATAAACACCTTAAGCAAATGGATAGAAGAAATAGCTACGATAGATGCCGCTACTTTGTTTTTCAAAGTACCCGAATCCATTTTTCCTAGCCAACTTAGCTTTTCCTGACCTTCTTCCAAGTCTATTTTAGATACAAAGTTTTCATAACCACTAAACATGACCATTATGATCAAGCCTTCGACCAAAGCAATATCAATTAGGGAAAGACTCACCAATATCATGTCGGTTTCTTTCATTTCCCAAAAATGCAAAAGCAAATGGATAGCCTCTTGAAAAAACTTAACGCCCAGAGCTAACAGAGCAATTGAAAGACCAAGGTATACGGGTGCTAACAACCATCGTGCAAAATATATGACTTGTTCTAATTTCTTTTCCATTACTTTTCCTCTACTTTAAAGCAGCAATATAAGCCAACCAACCCGGGTCAGCATCAAATTCTTTAGTGGCAGTCCAAACACCGTCACCCTCTTCCTCTTTCTCGTTCCAGCCCTCGTTATAAATAACCACCTTGCTAAAACCGGCCTCTAATAATAACTCATGTATTTCTGGCAAAGACCATAAACGCCAACTGTATTCAAAAGCATTTTTAATTTTAGAGCCATCTTCAAAAGTAAAATGTATGCGACACTCTAAATCATTGTTATAGGGGTTGAAGTGTTTTTGGTGCCATACGTAAGTAAAGCCATCATGCTTAGTTTTTTCTTTAATCTCTTGATGCGCTTCGTAACCACCAAAGGCATCTAAAAACATCATGCCGTCATCTTTTAAACTGTTATATACACGCTTAAAGTATTCAACCATTAAAGCGCGCTCTTTAAATATCCAATAACTAAAATTACTCGCCGCTATTAAATCAACCAAAGGCGTTTCTACAGTCAAAACATTATCAACATAGATATTAAGGCGGCTTTTTTGCTCGTCATTTAAAGTTGAAACATGACGCGCCTCACCCCAATCAACAACGCTCTGATCAAAATCCACACCTATTGCTGTATTCTGCGGATCTTGCTTAACCCACTCTACAGCTGCTTGAGCAGTACCACAAAAATCTTCACGAAAGCTTCTGCATGGTCGCTGACGTAAAGCTGCAAACTGCTCAGCCAGAAACTCCACCTCAAAATCAATATTTTGAACTGACTCTTCGTATAAGGCATGCTTATCAGCCAGGCTTGCTAGTGTTTGTTTATTCTTTTTAACCACTTATAGACTCGCTTATAGTTCAACTACATTAAACATCTGTAACAGCCCTTAAGGCCATTTTTACAACTTCAGTACCCGTACCCGGCTTATGAGCATTTTCACTTATATAACGTCGCCAATACTTCGCGCCTTTTTGCTGATGAAACAAACCGAGTATATGCTTTGTCATTTTATTTACAAACACACCTTGGTCCAACTGTTTTTGCATATAAGGCATAAATTGTTCAAGCACATCATAGCGGTCAATCACTTCTTTATTATATAGCGACTTGTAAAATTCAGTAAAAGCCATTGGATTGTGATAAATCTCACGACCAATCATTACACCATCAACATGCTCCATGTGAGCAATGGAGTCGGCACTGGTTTTTATGCCGCCATTAATAATAATCTCAAGCTTAGGCTTTTCTTTCTTTAAACGATAAACATTATCGTACTGCAAAGGCGGCACATCGCGGTTCTCTTTAGGGCTTAAGCCTTTCAACCAAGCTTTTCGTGCATGCACTACAAAAACATTGCAGCCAGCCTCTTCAACGATATTAACAAAGTTAAGCATGTCGTCGTAATCGTTCATATCATCAACACCTATACGGTGCTTAACCGTAACAGGTATATCAACAGCTTTAGTCATCGACTCAACACATGCAGCCACTGTTTCGGGTTGGCGCATCAGGCAGGCACCAAAAGCACCATTTTGCACTCGGTCACTTGGACAGCCCACATTAATATTAACCTCATCAAAGCCCGCATCTTCTGCCAGCTTCGCGCATGTCGCCATGTCTAACGGATCATTACCACCAAGCTGCAAAGCCACAGGGTGCTCTTCTTCACTATATTGAAGAAAACGCTGTGTATCACCATGCAAAAGCGCACCTGTCGTAACCATTTCGGTATACAACAAAATATTAGGATAAATTAACCTATGAAAATAACGGCAATGACGGTCAGTCCAATCCATCATTGGAGCTACCGAAAAGCGACGGTCTAAAGAGTCTGCAAGCATGTAATTGAAAAACGGTATATTTATAAAGTAGCGCTTATTCTAACAAGTGCTGTAATCAATATAAATTAATTACGTCTTTTATTCTAAACCAGCTCTAATTTTGCAATAATATCAATCAACACATTATTCAGGCTTTATCTTGCCCAGCTTATTGCAGTTTTTTTCATGCTTTCCCAACAAACAACGCGTTAAGCATATTTTGCTTTTGGCGCTGCCGATTATTGGCGGCATGATCTCACAGAACATTCTTAACTTAGTTGACCTTGCTATGGTGGGTACTCTAGGTGCAACTGCTGTTGCTGCAGTTGGTATAGCCAGTTACATTAACTTTTTCTCATTTTCACTTATTGGCGGTGTTGCCGCTGGCGTGCAAGCTACAGCAGCAAGGCGTTTTGGTGAGAAAAAATTCAATGAAACCGCCTTGCCTTTAAATACGGGCTTAGCCATATCCTTATGCATAGGCATCCCCCTCAGCATATTACTTTATATATTCGCAAACGATATATTACAGCTAATGATAAACGACCCCGCTGTTGTCGCAGAGGGCACGCCTTACCTACAAACACGTGGATTAGTCATCGCACTGGTGGGCATGAATTTCGCCTTTAGAGGCTACTGGAACGCCATTCAGCTAGCTAAGCTATATATGTTTACCCTACTTGCCATGCACAGCATCAATATATTGCTTAATTATTTACTTATATTCGGCAACTGGGGATTCCCTGCTTTAGGCACACATGGTGCAGCTATAGGCACTAGCATCAGCATATTACTCGGTACAGCAACTTATATTGTTCTTGGTTTTCGCTATGCCGGCCAAGCAGGCTTTATGAAATTACTACCAAACACGCAACAAGTAAAAAGGCTCGTATCTATTTCTATACCTAACTCCATACAACAAATGACCTTTGCTGCTGGTTTAACCTGTTTTCTCTGGATAATCAGCCTGATGGGCACGAATGAAATGGCCGTCGCCAATATACTAATGAACCTTGTACTTGTAGCTGTATTACCTGCCTTAGGTTTTGGCCTAGCATCAGCTTCCTTGGTCGGCAAATCCTTAGGTGAAAATGACATTACGGCAGCTCGCCAATGGACAGGCGATATTATTAAAATAGCCAGCGTGGTCTTTTTGGCTATATCAATTTTAGCTATTAACTTATCAGAGCAAATACTTGGTTTATTTATCCACCAACAAGACCTTATAGATTTAGGCAAGCTGCCACTCCAACTCGTTGCCCTGGCAGCTGTAATTGATAGCGCCGGTCTAATTATTATGCAATCTCTTCTTGGCGCAGGCGCTACAAGGCGAGTAATGCAGATAAGCATATTCTTGCAATGGGGTTTTCAATTACCTATCGCCTACATTTTAACCAACTTTTTCGGCGTTGCCTTCATTTATGTTTGGATACTGTTTATTGCTCACAGAGTCATTCAAACCCTCTGTTTCGTACAATATTGGCAAAAAGGGCAATGGTCTAACACCCAGTTATAGACTAAAGCGCAACAAAAACACCAAAAAATTAACAATACTTAACAACAAAAGCATAAAAAAACCTTTATGAAAATAAAAATAAGGTTTACATATGCAATGGGCAACTACCACACCAAGTAGAAAGAGACCGTTTATCCACTAAAAAACACACTTTGTCATTTGCCAATCACATAGTTTTTTTCTATGAGCTGCTATATTAAATTGCATAATCAATGACAAGCAATGACTTGTCAGTACATACGAGGAATAACAACTGACCGTTGGAGACAAAGAAAATGGAAAACGTAGTAATCACAAATACACCTTGGGCAACAGAAACTCAAGCAAAAGCACCAAGCAAAAAATATACACAGCTAAATACATG
>CAYZLE010000141.1:0-4334 GCA_964479305.1 uncultured Gammaproteobacteria bacterium
CTTTAACGGCATTCCTGACTTTTTAGATGATGCCAACCTAGCCAGCAACATTAGCTATAACTTACCTCTCGCAGACAATGCTCAAGAAATCATTACAAGTGAAAATACCAATTTAAATTTAGGCAGCATCAGTCGAAATGCAAATAACATTAGTTTATTAATTCTAGCTGAAGACATTGAAAACTTTGGCGGGGAAAATGGAACACCATCGACCGTTGCTATAGACAGCTACAAACACCCAGCCGGTATTTTTGATTTTGAACTAGCGGGCATTGAAACCAACTCAACAGGCGAAGTTGTTATTCCATTAAATAGCAGCTTAACCAACAATTCTATATACCGTAGTTACTCAAGCACAGTTGGTTGGAGTGATTTTGTAATTGACGACAACAACTCAATATTGTCAGCGGCCTTTATTAATAAATCTACACAAGAATGCCCAGAGATTAACAGTACAAATTATGTAAGCGGTTTAGTCGCATTTAGTAACTGCATAAAATTGAATATTCAAGATGGCGGACCAAATGATAAAGACGGCACTCCAAACGGTGTAATTCGGCATACAGGTGCACCTAGCATTTTATCTACGGGTGAAAGCAGTGATACTTTTGACACAGTTGAAAATGGTAGCGGTGCACTTGCGCCTAGAACAACTATATTTTTACTATTACTATTTGCTCTGAGTTTAATATCGAAAAGAGTAAAAACAACCAAGGGCCGAAAATAATGAATAAATTTTCGTACACTTTTTGCTTTTCAATACTTTGCCTTTTTAATTCGAGCCTTAGTGCCAACACAAATAAAAGTGCCTTACATTACTTTGCTACTGCTGAGTACTTTGCGGATGACAATGTAACAAAAGCACAAAACAAAAATGATATTCGTGAAGATACAGGTTTTATTTTTGTAGGCTCAATTGCATATAAAAAACCTTTAAGCCAACGTTCGTCATTTTTAGCTAAATCTAAAATTGCACTGCAAGAGTATTCAAGCTTTGACGGGCTTTCAAATACAAAAACTTCTGCATCTGCAAGTTATATATTTTCAAGAGGTCGCGGCTTAGATACAACAAGCTATAGACTCTTTGCGGAAATAGCCTCTACTGATTCTGAAACGAATATTAGAGATTCCACAGGGTTTAAACTCGGCGGGGAATTAAAAAGACGACTCACCGATAAACTGCGCCTAAATTCAGGTTTAATTTTATCATCCGACAAGTCCACTGAAGACAGCGATGTTTACGATAATGATCAAACCCGTTTATTCGTAAACTTTGATTTAGCTCACTCTAATAAAACAGCGTTTTATTCTACTTTAAATTATATTGACGGCAGCATCACATCTACTGCCCAAGCTAACTCTGTTCAGGCTTTGCCATTTATAAACTATGCTGATGCCATCGAGTTTGACGATGCTTTCGGCGGGCAAGCTAGCGGCCAAGCTGCTTATAGACTTGATAATGCAAAAACCTACTTACTTAATTTAGGCAGCAACATTGGCCTTAATAGTAAAAGCTCTGTTGATCTTTCTCTTGATCTCATTAAATCTAAAGCATCAGGTGGTATTTATTATAATCGCCAAATTTTACGTGCTGTCTACTTAAGAAGATTTTAATATGACTACAATTACCTTAGCCTCCCTAACAAAGAAAAGTTTGTTATTAATTATTCTTAGCGCTGTTTTACCTGCCTGTGACCGTGGTGGTGATACAGAGCCTGTTAGCACACGCGACCTAGTTAGTACTGACGACCCAGATAAGTTTTTACAGTTTATTAATCCTCAATTTAGTTTACCTGTTGCTGACAACTACCAGCTTGTTATAGGCACACAAACAATTAACCAAACGGGAAGCTATAGCGCCGTAATCACTCCAAGTAATGGTATAAGCTTTAGTTGTGAAGGCACATGGCCTAATAACAATGCGGCTAGTGGCCCTAATGCTGCCGACGCTGGCAATTCACTTTGTAGCCAATTCAACATTAAGCAAGCTAGCGGCATTGAGGTGAACGTTAGCTCTGATATCGACACATGTATTTATTTGCTCAATGCTAACGGCGACCCTGTTCCGGGCACCAGTGATACAGCCTGTTTAAATCAGTCAAATTTAAATTTGCCATTATCTAGGATTGACTTTGATGGCCACGGTGAAGCTTATTACGAGGCAATTGACCCTCCTAGCACGATAGCTCCTAATGGTACTCGAAACACTTTGCAAAGTTGGGCTGAACAAAATGGCTTTGACTTTGTAAATGAAAACCCTAACTTTAACTGCAGCGAGGCGAGCCTAATCAAGTATGGGCGTTGTGGTGTTAATGTTAAATTTAGAGACACTAAAGATTTAGGTTATGGCCGTGACATGTATTTACGCCGTGAAGATCGTTGTAACAACGCACTTAACGATGCGCAAGCAACGTGCTCAGAAAGTGATGTAGTAATGACTAGTCTAGCTGTGTACGTGAAGAACTTTCAGGTTGATGCTATTCCCGGCCTGCAGTACTCCGCTCTCAATTACGAATCTTTGGTTCAAAATGATTTGCAGTGGCATTTCGGTAGTAACGCAATTGAATTTAGCACTTATCCCTATGGCAACAATGAACCCCTAGACGGTTCTCCTGAAGACGATGGTCTAGATACTTTATTTACAAAGTTTTATACCTTTGATGCTGACCAAGACAACTTTACCGCACCTGAAACTCGCCTGAACTCTGTTGATTTAGATTCGCGAGGTTCTCGCTCAATGCCGACACCCTGTATTAGTTGCCACGGTGGTAAAACAAAACCTCTACTACCTGATGGCACCTTAGCTCCACCATACCCAAGTGGTCTAAAAGGTGATACTGAAGCTAAATTACAAGCTATTGAAATTGATAGCTTGGGCTTCCCAAATCCTGGAGATGCTATACCAGCTGAGCAAGAGGAAGGCTTAGCATTTATCAACCAAGCCATTTACGACAGCTACATAGTTTCTTGTGAACAAAATGACGATGGTAATAACGATGGCCTTGCAGACAATGACTTAGACTGCAAAACAAATCCGAGTAATGTATCAACACAAGGAAAGTGGAACCCTACTGGCTCTATGGAATGGCTTGCAGGATCATATTCTGGTGTTGATGCAAATGGCAAATTTAACTCTTCAAGTTACGATAACAGCTTTGTACCTTCAGACTGGAAGCCTAACTTAAGTACTGGCTCACCCGCTGCTGGAGCAGACACTTTATTTCTCGAGGTGGTAAAACCTAACTGTTTAGTTTGTCACGGTAAGCGTGGCAATGATAACCAACTAAGCGGTTCAAGTAATGGTTCAATTAATTTTGAAAATTACTCATCATTTATTAACCATGCTGAACAAATTGAAGATTACGTTTATGAAAAAGGTGTAATGCCACTTGGTATATTAAACTTCGATCAGTTCTGGGATAATATTTCACCTAATAAACCTGCATTGTTAGCAAGCTACCTTCCTAGCTTTAACAGAAGTAATGCCGATGGCAGCGTCATTCAACCCGGCAAACCTGTTGCTAGCATTGCCGCACCTAAAGAAACAAGATTAGCACCAATGAAATTAAGTGCTTCTGGCAGCGCCTTCACTACAGAGTTTGCATGGACAATTTTAAACAGACCCGTTAATTCTGCAAGCACGAGCTTAATTACAGACTCAGATACAGCCTGGCCTACTTTTACACCTGATGTTGAAGGTAGCTACGAAATACAACTTGTAGCGACTAATAGTTCAGAGGGCCAAGTCACCTCTGATACAACAAGCACTTCAATCAATGTAAGCGAAAGCATTACAAGTAATAATGTTGACCTCAGATCTACACCCTCAGAAATGCGCTTTGACCCTCATATTAAAAACATACTTCAGGGTTTAAATAATCAAAATTTAGGGGGGACCAGATGTGCGGCCTGCCATTCAAGTATTGGAACTTCAGCATCTTCAGTGCGCCAGATACCTATACACTTTACAGACACGCAATTAGAAGGTCGTGATTTATACTTAGAAAGTATTCAGAAGGTCAACTTTGCAGATCCACTTTTAAGTTTGCTATTAAGAAGACCAAGCGGCAATCAACACCCAGGTGGTTGCTTACCGGGCTTTGATATTTACGAAGGTGATGAAACCGAGCGAACGGACAATATTCCAAATTGCGACGGCATTGAAGATGATCAACGTAACTATGACCAAATTTTAACTTGGATTTTACAAGGCGCGCCTAAATAAAACGCATTTTGAATTCTAAGACTTTAGCGATAAAACAAGTTTATTTTGTCATCACCAAATAGGCTTTTTAACTGCCCTATCAATTGATCTGCAGGTGTTACTCGCCAGT